>JAAYAZ010000072.1 GCA_012719115.1 Dehalococcoidales bacterium | reverse complement strand
TACTGCCTCATCCCAAAATTACATTCTGAATACCAATACCCGTAAGTTTCATGATCCTTCTTGTCGAAGCGCAGACGAGATCAAAGAATCCAACAAGCAAACCTATGCCGGGGACCGCAAAGATCTTATCGACCGGGGATATTCCCCCTGCGGTATCTGCCAACCGTAATATTTAGGTGATAAAAAACAGGAGGTCTCACGGATGGGCGGCAAACTGTTATCCATATTTTCATTTTCCGCTTTCCTCGCTTGAGTGTCTTTGATATATCGTTGTATATCGACGTGCAACGATAACGGAATTATCGCTCCAAAATGCAACGATAAATGCAACGATAGAGATATTGTTGCAAGGAAACAATATATATGGTAAAATCTTGCTATATATCATATGGAGGTTGTATTGATGGGAGCGAAAGAAAAATATAACCGAGAATTTAAAGTGGAAGTATCAAGATCTTTTTTAAAAACAGTTAGCGCATATGCTAATTATAATGACGGAGAAATAATATTTGGTATCGATGATAATGGGGATTTGGCCGGTATTGATCGTGCAAAAGATGAATCCTTACGAATTGAAAATATGATAAATGATTCGATAGTTCCGGTCCCCAATTTTAACATAGAAGTGAAAGAAATAGATGGTCGGGAAATCATTGTACTAGAAATTAAAAAAGGCAAGGACACACCCTATTATTACCAGGGAAAGGCATACAAAAGGTCTGATACTTCAACGGTTGAAGCAGATAGATTTGAATTAAGAAGATTAGCCCTAGAAGGAATAAATATGGATTATGAGGAGAGAAAAGCGTCTTCCCAAAATTTGAATTTCACCATATTAGAAGCCAAGCTAAAAGCAAAGGCTGGGATTAAAAAAATAAATCTGGATATTTTAAAGACCTTAAATCTCTACAATAAAGACGGATATTACAATATCGCCGGGGAATTATTGGCGGATAGAAATGATCTGGCCTTTTCTGGGATTGACCTGGTGAGATTTGGAAATAATAATAACAGCAGGATTCTATATAGAGAGAATATCAGCCATAGGTCTCTATTGGCCCAATTCGACAGAGCGATAGAAATCTTTGAGCAATACTATCAATATGAAGAGATAGCCGGCTATAACCGGGTAAAGATAGAATTAATACCTAAGGAAGCCTTTAGGGAATCTCTGGCAAATGCGATCGTCCATCGGGTTTGGGATACCAATTCAGCTATTCAAATTGCAATGTATGAAGACCGGATTGAAATCAATTCACCAGGGGGGCTGCCAAAAGGCATTTCCGAAGAAGAATATTTATATGGGAATATCTCGGTGTTAAGAAACCCGATCATTGCCGGGGTTTTTTATAGATTGGACATTATCGAAAAGTTTGGAACCGGGATAGCCAGAATCAACGAGGAATATACCCACAGCATAGCTAAACCGGGTTTTGCGGTAAGTGAAAATAACATCAGGATTGTTTTACCGGTTACTCAGGTGGATCAGTTAGAGTTATCGCAGGATGAACTTCTGGTTTATAGTTTATTCAAAGAGGAAACCGAACTTTCAAGAGGAGAGATAGATTTAAAATCTGGATTTGACAAGTCAAAAACCCTTAGAATTTTAAGTAGCCTTATAGATAAAAATATTATACAAAAATTGGGCAGTGGTGCCGGAGTTACTTATAAGTTAAGGTAGATTGATATGAAGCTATGTTGCGGCTATTTGCTATTACCGCCGGTCTATTGGAAGCAGCTGCAAAATGTTCCCCCATCTAGATCCTGGCTCACCCGTAAGTTTTATTATCCTTCTTGTCGAAGCGCAGATGATATAAAAGTATCCAACAAGCAAACCTATGACGAGGACTACAAAGATCTTATAGATCGGGGATATTCCCCCTGCGGCATTTACAAACCGTAATATATAGGTGATATAAAACAGGAGATTTCACGGATGGGCGACAAACTGTTATCCATATACGAAACACTCCTCGCCTATTATGGCGAGTTGCACTGGTGGCCCGCTAAAACGCCCTATGAGGTTATGGCCGGCGCAGTGCTGACCCAGAACACGGCCTGGAGCAACGTCGAGAAGGCCATCGCCAACTTCGGCGGCGACCTCTCGCCCGAAGCCGTGCTGAACGCCGACTTTGCCGAACTGACGGAGACAATTCGGCCGGCGGGCTTTTTCAACCAGAAGGCGGCGTACCTGAAAGCGGTGAC
>JAAYAZ010000071.1 GCA_012719115.1 Dehalococcoidales bacterium | reverse complement strand
CCTTGCAGCGTGCCATGGTAACGGCAAAGGAAATCGCTGATTTACATAACGTTAGTATTAAAATCAGTCCTTCTCTGCGTGAGATTGAAGCCGGTGAACTCGAAGGCATCCTGTCTTCCGACCTCGGAAAAAGGTTTAGCGAGTACCTCTTCGATGGGGATAAAATGGTAAAAATCCCCGGCGGTGAAGCGCTTTTCGATGTGCAGGTACGCAGCTGGGAACTGATAACAAATCTTTCCGCCGAATATGATGAATGTACCATTGTTCTTGTCAGTCACTACTTCGTGATTCTATCGCTAATATGCAAGGTGTTGGATGTTCCGCTTCGGCAGATAAACCGCTTTCGTATGGATACCGGCAGCCTCAGCATTATTACTATCGACGGCGAATCACTCTGGCTGCAGGTTTTTAACGATACCGGATATATGACGGACGAACTGCGCAAAGCTTGCTCATCGTATCCGCGCTCACTATAATTAATCTGCTATGACTGAAAAGAATCTATCGATAGAGCAAAGGGTATTCGGTTTTATCCGTAAAAACCGCCTGATGTCAAGGGGCGATTGCCTGCTTCTGGCAGTTTCGGGCGGGCCTGATTCGGTTTGCCTGTTGAATGTTATGTTATCCCTCAGAGAAAAACTGGGTATCTCATTGCATATAGCTCACCTCGACCATCAGCTTCGCGCAGAAGAATCAGAGGCGGATGCCGCTTATGTAGGCGAATTAGCAAAAAGATTTGACATCCCTCTTACAGTGTCAAAGGCTGATGTCAACGGTTATCGGAAGGAGCATCGCTTGTCTTTGGAGGAGGCGGCCAGGGAGGTGCGCTATGACTTTTTGGCTGAAACGGCTGTTGCCGTCGGCGCCAATGCCATCGCTATCGGACATACACTGGACGACCAGGTGGAAACAATCATGCTGCATATAATCCGCGGGTCGGGGATTTGTGGGCTGGTAGGTCTGAATCCAAAAACCAGCCGCCGTTTGAACGGACATCAAGTTAACATAATCAGACCACTGCTGGAAATAAGCCGTATGGAAACACAGCAGTATTGCCTCGAAAATAATCTGGCAGCAAGGGATGACAGCACTAACCTTTCGCTTGAGCCGCTGAGAAACCGTATCAGGCACAAACTGCTTCCCGAACTTAAAAAATATAATCCGGGATTTGTCGAATCCCTGCTGCGCACTTCAGCCATAGCTGCGGATGAAATCGCTTTTCTGGACTCTGAACTGGAAAAGGTCTGGGAATTGGTAGCAAAGGAACATAATGACTCTGTAATCTTAAATAAAGATAAGTTCGATGCTATGCCGAATGCACTGAAACGTCACCTGCTAAGAGCTGCCATCAAAAATCTGCTGGGCACGCTGAAAGATATCGAGGGGCGGCATATCGAAGAAATTATAGGCGTTTCGGGTAAACAGGCCGGCAAGTATATTAATCTGCCTTATGGGCTTGTTTTTGCGGTAGAATACGGCAGATACCTGCTTGGTAGCGATACTAAAGCCCTATGCCCTTACCCGGAAATTATCGGCGAATCCGAAATTAAAATCCCCGGCGTTACCCCTATATCCGGCTGGGCTGTCGAAACATCGATTACGG
>JAAYAZ010000070.1 GCA_012719115.1 Dehalococcoidales bacterium | reverse complement strand
TTTTAAATCAAGCAATACATGAAAACCCTCAGTTTTAAACCTGTACTCGGCAAAAGGATATTCAGAATTAAAGCGTTGTTGTAAATATTGTCTAGCTTTTCTGATTTTTGTAAAACTTACCCCCAATTTCCTAAAAGTAGCCACTACAGCTACCTCTACCAGTTGTAGATAAGATAAATCTTTGCCCCTTTCCTTACCGGGAAGGGCTACTCCTAATTTACTTTCTCTATAATGCCAATTCGAAATTGTTTGAGGAGAAGTATTAGCATATTTTGCAGCTTCAACAGAAGTATAACAGGGAAGAAATAATCTTCGTTTCCATGGTTCTATATTTCTTTCAGCTGTTAGTAAAGGCATTACAGTATCCCTCTAAAAAATATAACATTCCTAATAAGTGTATTTATAAGATAAATAGCATAATTTTTCACCGATATTCTAAACCATCTAAAATTCTACGGCAAGCCGTAAATCCCGGCAGTGCTGTCGAGGAAGATGCGAACGTGGAGAGGATTGTAGGTGAATACGATTAAAACAATCGCCAATGCAACGAGTAAACCAATGGCAACAAAGTTAAAATATCTCGGCAAGGGGTCGAACGTCATCACCCAGGCACCGACCATCTGCCCGATAATGAGAGCGCCGACAAAAATGGAGATATCCGCCGCCGCTATCTGCTTGCCCGCCACATAAAAGTAGGTATAAAAAACGGCGCCGATTATTAAAAGGATTAGAAAAATGGCAATCGTTTTAGCTGTTATGTAATTATTGACATGATAGCCTATATAGCGATATTCGATGATAGCGAACAAGAGCATCGGATAAAGAATTACTTTGAAATGCTCCCAGACACTGTCGTTAACCGGTACGATTGCCCCGATTACCGCAAACTCAGCGGTCAGAAAAAAAAGGAAATGCCACAGAGTAGCGATAACAGCAACGCCTAATATGCCGAGAAGCGCCCATTGAAAAACATATCCCCTGACCCGAGTATCCATAACATAATGTTAATCGACTGCGATGCCCAAGTCAATACTTTTTAGCGGATTTTTTATCTCTTTTACAAGTTAACGGCGGTAAGTCGCTTCATTCCTGCGCGACACCTGCAAAATTAGTATTAAAAGAACGTCGTCATAGATGTCGTATACTATTCGAAAACTGCCTACCCGAATACGATAGGCATCCTCCAATCCTTTAATCTTTCTGACTCCTTGCGGACGCGGCTGCTGCTCAAGCCCGTTTAAAGATTCCCGCAACTGCTCGAAATCACTCCGGTTTATTCTGCCTTTTAGCTTATCCAAGTCGCGCCCGGCAGACGGCGAAATTTCGATTCTATACACGTTTTGCCTGCGGATTTTCTTCGTTACGGTTTAAAGACTCCGCCAATTCCTGTTCAACTTCTGTCCAAGAACGGCCGCCCTTTTCTTCCCATTCGCTTCTGATAGACTCGATAACAGGTATCAACTCTGCATCTTCATGGCTCTCCAGCCATTCACGCACCGCATCCGATACTATATCGCTGGCGGTAGTGCGCCTTTTTACCGCTTCTATTTTCAACTTTGTATATAATTCTTCATCATGAAAAACCAGCGTTACTTTTCTTTTCATATCGAATACCCCTTATGTATATACGTCTATACATATTTATTTCTATACGTCCATTATATCAATGGGCAATTCCCAAGTCAATACTTTTTAGCGGATTTTATTATGATAAAAGAAAGGTGCTGCGGAAATTTCCGCAGCACCCGATTTACCAAACGCAATAAAATATTTTCAGTCTAAATAAAACCGCCGCCGATAATCAATCGGATGATTCCGTAAACTATTAGAATGGCGTTGATGATGATACCGGCTGTACCAATTCCCTTATTCCTGCCCTTGTTAACACCGAGAATCGAAAATACCAGACCGATTATGGCAACCGGTATGTTCAACCAGTTAAGCCAGCCTAAAAGAGGAAGGAGCGAAACAGTCGCACCGATACCGGTCAGAATACCGATTATGAAACCGAGTATACTCATCAAATAACTCCTTTAATTATAAATTATCTTATAATATCACTAACGCAAGAGAATAAACAATAAGATTTGTATATAAAAAGCCTTACCAAACATTATCTTTACGAGGCGCTTCGACCAATACGGTCGCCTGAGCTTGTCGAAGGGTTAAACGAACGGTATTCTGCTATATTTATGCGTGGCGGGGTAATTAAGTTGTATCGCAGGGATTGCTTCGTTCCGACAAGCGGAACTCGCAAAGACGATACATAATTGTCACTTTAAGTGAAACTAAGAGTCCAAATGCCATTCGATAAGTCTTGGATTCTTCGGCTTCGCCTCAGGATGACACACAATAGAATGCCATTGCGAGGAGCTCCTACAAATCCGTTCGCCCAGAGCTTGTCGAAGGGTTGAACGTTATTCCGCTATATTTATGCGTGGCGGGGTAATTAAGTTGCATCGTAGGGATTGCTTCGCCCCGATAAATCGGAGGCTCGCAAAGACGCCTATAATAGGACTAGAGGCACGGATTACCACTTTGCGGTTCTCTCCCTTTGGCAAAGG
>JAAYAZ010000069.1 GCA_012719115.1 Dehalococcoidales bacterium | reverse complement strand
TCCTGAAGTCACGAGGGGTGACTGAAGGATCCGGGGGGTGGGAGTACCAGCAAAAAGGCTGCCACGGCATCAGGGTTCGACGTTATGTCTTCCCCACCCCGTATATAAAGCAACAATCCGTTCAACCCTTCGACAGGCTCTGGGCGAACGGAAATTGATAAAGCCGTTCGTGTCCTTCATCAGGCTCAGGATGCGCGGGATATTACTAAAGCCGCTCGTGTCCTTCGTCAGGCTCAGGATGCGCGGGATATTACTAAAGTCCCGATGAAATCGGGATGAGGTTGTCGAACCATAGCGGCTTCGAATTAAGATTATAGCCGCGTTAATTGACAGGCACCGACAATTCTTTTTCCTTGACACAAAAAGCTTAAAACATTACTATGAAATGGTATAAAAAAACAATTTTTAAAAGGAGATTGCGTCATGGTTCATGAAATAAACGACCAGAGTTTTGAAGCCGAGGTTTTAAAATCTACCCAGCCGGTACTTTTGGATTTATGGGCGCCGTGGTGTGGTCCCTGCCGTATGGTTGGTCCGGTAATCGATAAATTGTCGGAACAATATGAGGGTAAATTCAAGTTCTGCAAAATGAATGTGGATGAAAACCAGCAAACCTCCGCTAAATATAATGTTATGTCCATCCCGACTCTTATTTTCTTTAAAGACGGCAAAGCGGTTGACATGGTAATCGGAGCACAATCCGAATCCGCATTAAAAGCAAAAATAGATGACATACTCTAACTAAAGAGTAAAAGATCTGACGGAGATAATTAAATGAGCGATATTTTAGATGAAGCATACGGGATAGTACAGTGTAAGGAATGTCCCTGGTATAAAACATGCCTGGTACCGATGAAATTTACTACCGAGGACATTCGACGCCAGATGGAGAATACTCCCGGTTTCAGTTCACCGGAAAAAGACAACCCCCAGATGAACCAACTGATATCCAGTATGGCTTATTCAGCGCAGCAATCAATGGTTGAGGGATGCCCTATTTTCATCGAACGCCTGCGCCAAAGTCCGAAACTGGCACAACGTATTAAGGAGATCATGATGAATTGGAGCAGTGAAGAAGACGAGTAGTCTTCACTGCTCCGACGCCAATTCCTTTACCATATACCCGTTTTCCAGTTTATAGCCTTCGGTGCGATAATATTCCCTTGCCCCGACCCCGCTTAAGATCGCCATTTTGTTTATTCCAAACTCATCCGTTGCAATACGTTCAGCCTCCGCCAGCAAAGACTTGCCCATCCCCTTGTGCTGTACCGCTTCGATATCCTTATTACCCAGCATCACTTCGGGACCATAGACATGCAATTCCCGTACGAGTGCCGCATCACCGCCGACCCCGGGGCTTTTGGAAAGATTCTTTTGAATTCTTAGCCTCAATAACCCGAAAAGTGTCATAAACTCATCTTCAAACGAAAGAAAAATCTCGTGTCCGCCTGAAGCTTCATAATCCATTCTGTTCAATTTTGGCTCCCCGACGGAAAGCCCTAAGTTTACCTTATGGCCATATTCACGGCAACGTATACATTTACAACTGATTCCCTTTTTCCCCATTACCAGTTTTAACGGTTCACGCAGGGAATCCTTTAAGCCCGCCATTATGTATTTAGCCGGAATATCTCTTAAAACCCGTGATATTCGTACATACTTGGGAACCAGTTCCTTGATATCTGCCAGCAGATTTATCATTGTATCCTTATCATATGGCTGATACATACCCGACCGGTACCATTCATAAAGCACGGTTCCTTCAACAACCATGGTCGGGTATAATTTAAGCCCGTCAGGCTTGAATGATTCGTTTTCAAACATCACTTTCGACAATTCGAGGTCATGTTCAGGAGTAGAGCCGGGCAGACCCGGCATCCAATGGTAGTGCACTTTTATTCCCGCTTCTTTCAACATTCGGGTAGCTTCGACTACTTCTTTAACACCGTGTCCGCGCCTGACGGTTTCATAGATTTTATCGTCCAGTGTTTGCACTCCAAGTTCCACCCTGGTGGCGCCGAATTCAATCATGCGGTAAATATCCTCTTCGCGGCACCAATCCGGCCGTGTTTCTATACATAAACCCACGCATCGATGCTGGGCACTTTCATTGGTTTTCTGCGCTTCTTTCAGGCTTCCGGAAATTACTCCGTTTAATGCGTCATAACAGCCTTTAATAAATCTATGCTGGTATTCATGGGAATAGGATAAAAAAGTACCACCCATAATTATCATTTCGATTTTATCGGTGGGGTGCCCCATATCTGACAATATTTTTAATCTGAGCTCTGTCTGTCTTGAGGAATCATAGTCGCAGCTTTTCGCCCTTAATACTGCCGGAGATTCGGGGGTATAACTCTGAGGAGTAGCAACATAAGTAGGACAATAGATGCATTTACCGGGGCATCCCTGCGGAGAAGTCATTACGGCAACCGGTGTTACCCCTGATATAGTCCTTGATACTTTCTTCATCTATTGTCTCAAATTTTTTTTATAAATGATATAATCAGTCTAGCAGTTTTGTTAATCAGGCACAACTTAAGTTTCTCTGCACAAACAATTAAGGAATACAATTTTGGATAACGAATTAAAAGAAGTTTTCGACCGCATTGCCCCATCCTGGTACAACTTCCGGCACCGTTCAATTTTCAAAGCGGAGCTTGAAGAACTGGCATCCGGGTGGAAAACAGGAAAATTAATCAACCTTGGATGCGGGCATGGCGCAGACTTTATACCTTTTAAGGATAATTTTGAACTTTACGGAGTGGACTTTTCCGCCGGTATGTTAAAACAGGCACAAAAATATTCCACGAAGTTTCAGTATGATGTTTCCCTGACACAGGCGGATATCAGCGAACTGCCATTTGCCGATAACTCATTCGACTGGGCAATAGCGGCTGCCACCTATCATCATATAAAAGGGAAAGATGAGCGTTTGAAAGCTCTCATTGAATTAAAAAGAGTATTAAAACCTGAGGCGGAAGCTTTCATCACTGTATGGAACAAGTGGCAGCCTGCTTTCTTATTCAAAGCAAAAGATGTTAAAATACCATGGAAAGAAAAAAACAGGACACTTTTGAGATATTACCACCTGTTTTCTTATAATGAAATCAGGCAACTGGCTTTGAAAGCCGGTTTTGAAGTTATAAAATCTTTTCCGGAGAGAAGATACAGATTTCCCATAAAATATTTTTCAAGAAACATTTGCCTGTTGTTGAAGAAAAGTCGTTAAGCAGGTTTGCCTGCGGTTAGTTATGCTGTTAATATTATCAGAGGAGGAAAAAGTACAATGGCAATAAAAATTAAATGCCCGGCGTGTGAAACCGAAGGGAGTATTTCACTTTTAGATCAGGAGTTTACAGGTCCGTACCGTTGCTGGAAATGCCGCGCTCTTTATACCATCAACATCCACGAAGGTGAAGTAGCATCAATAGAGCCGTTAAGCGAGGAAGCGCTGGAAAAGCTGAAACAGCTTGAAGAACTGAAGAAAAAGTTCATGCGTTAACAGTGATTATCCGGTTTGGCACGTAGAGTTATAATATGACCTTAACCATCATATAGATGTGTTGAGAACAAACCTTAAAACAGAAATAAGACTTGCAGAAAGTATAACGGCCTAATCAGAAAGATTCGGAATTACTTTCGGGCAGGTACAGATAATATTCAAGAATAACCCAAAACAGGACAGGGCAATCGGCGGCAGATTATTTGAAGAATAAATTGGGACAATTAAGAAATAGGAGCAGTCAAGATAATTTCGGCTGCTCCCCGTTTTTTCTGGTAATCGCCTTTTAGTTTTTTATATTCCCCTTTGAAGGTTTTGCTGTTTATGTTATCCACAGTCATAATAAT
>JAAYAZ010000068.1 GCA_012719115.1 Dehalococcoidales bacterium | reverse complement strand
TATTTCTACAGCTTATTATTTCGCTTTCTCCATCGCCAAAGCCAGTTTACTACTATCACAGCGGCACAGCAAGCGTGAGCCGCCAGCCAGGCGATGCCAACACCGTTAAAACCTGAAATGAACAAAAATACGCCCGAAGTTTTTATCGTCTTTCTCAAGCCGGTGATATTGTTTCTTTATGTCAGGTTGATTTAAAAAGCGAAGTACCCGCTTCTTCAACTGTCCTGACCCCTTGCCGGGTATTATTTCTACAAGCGTAATCTTTTTGGAAACAGCATTTTCGATAATGCGGTTAAGCTCCGCATCAATCGATGTGCCCTTATTGAAAATATCGTGTAAATCGAGAACCAGTTTTGCCATAAAACTCCCTGTTATATGAGATAAGGCGGACAGCCTCAACCACCCGCCTTATCATAACCATTGCAAAGTTTATTCTTCCGTTATGGTAACTTTGGTAATGACATCGCCGTTTTTAATACTTTTGAGAATTTCCATCTCACTGGTCATCTGCCCGAATACGGTATGCCTGTTATTCAAATGAGGTTGGGGAGCATAGGTAATAAAGAACTGCGAACCGTTGGTATTAGGGCCGGCATTCGCCATCGACAAAGAGCCTGCTCCGTGAGTATGGCTTGTAAACTCATCGGAAAAAGAATAGCCGGGTCCGCCGCAGCCGGTACCGGTGGGGTCGCCGCCCTGCGCCATAAACCCGGGGATTACACGATGGAATGTAGTTCCGTCATAGAAACCGTCACGCGCTAAAAACACGAAGTTATTGACTGTTTTGGGAACGTCGGCAGCAAATAATTCCAGTACTATGTTGCCTTTCTCCGTTTCAATAGTAGCGGTATATTTTTTGGAGGTATCGATTGTCATTTCCGGAACATTTGAATATTTTTTTTGTGCCATAAATATTACTTCCTTTCTGAAAAATTGATTATAACAGCCCCTATTATACAACAAGCGCACTAAAAATTCAGAATTACTACAACTCTTGTAAATATTATGTTGACATGCCGCTTAAGCTATGATAGAATGCCTTTTATTCAAGGATAAGATGATGTTAAACATGATAACGGTCACCATAAGCTTTACGTTTAGCAAGCGCACCGGAAGTGCGCTGGGAGGGCTGTGTATCTAGACGTTTAGCTATTATAGTAGAATAATATAACTAAACAGTATTTCAAATGCCTCCCCCTCAGCGGGGAGGTTTTTTTATATAAGAGGATTTTTTGGAAAATGTTAAAACTTAAACGTAGTAAATCAGAAAATAAGTCGAGTACTGCTGTAGACAGCAGTGACTGTACTATCCCCCAGCTTATCAGATACAACGCTGAAAACTGGGGGGATTCGTCTGCCATGTATATGAAGCGATTCGGTATCTGGCAGGGTTACAGCTGGAAAGAATACTACGCTACTGTTAAACATTTCTCGCTCGGTATGCGATGTCTCGGCCTTAACAAGGGAGATATTACCTGTATTATCGGGGATAACGAACCGGAATGGTTCTGGGGAGAATTCGCAGTGCAGGCTGCCGGGGGCATTGCCACCGGTATATTTGTTGATTCAGTCCCCTCCGAAGTCGAGTACATAGCAAGACATTCGGATGCCAGATTCGCTATCGTCAACGACCAGGAACAAACCGACAAGTTCCTTGAGATACGCTTAAATCTTCCCCTGTTGCAAAAGGTTATCTACTGGGACCCTAAGGGCTTAAAGAACTACAGCGACCCGCTGCTGATATCGTTTGACGATGTTATTAAACTGGGCAGGGAATATGAAAAGAATAATCCTGACGATTTCGAAAATCGACTCCGGGAAGGAAAAGCCGATGATATCGCATTCATATATTACACATCGGGCACGACCGGCTTACCCAAGGGAGCCTGCTTAAGTCATCGCGCCCTTATAACTACGGCAAAGTCTTTCATAGACCGCTATCCGTTAACCGAAAAAGACAATCTGATATCCAACTTCCCTGCCGCATGGGTGGGCGACAGCTATTTTGCTACTCTGCCGCATATTTTGACGCGCGCCAAGCTGAACTTCCCCGAGGAACCGGAAACGATTGCAGAGGATACCCGTGAAGTCGGGCCGAACTTCGTTATATACGGTCCCCGCCAGTGGGAAAGCCTGGTCAGCGAAATCCAGATAAAGATGATTGATGCCCACTGGCTCAAACGTTTTGTCTATAATCTTTTTATGCCGCTCGGTTACAAATTTGCGGATATGAAACTGGCAGGTAAAACTCCCGACTTATTCTGGAGATTACTGTATAAAATAGCATATTTTGCATTATTTAGACCTTTAAAGGACAGGCTGGGGTTAAGCAGGGTTCGATTTGCCGTTACCGGAAGCTCGGTACTCAGTCTGGACACTTTCAGATTGATTCATGCAATCGGAATCGAACTGCGTCAAAACTACGCCAGTACCGAAGCCGGTTATATCTCTTCTCACAGTGGCAATGAAATACGTTTCGAGAGTGTCGGCAGGCCGGCTCGCGGAACAGAAGTCCGTATAACCGATGAAGGTGAACTGCTGGTTCGCTCGGATTGTATGTTCAGCGGCTACCAGAAGAACCCCGATAAAACAAAGGAAGTGATGCGAGGCGGCTGGTGCCATACCGGAGATGCCGTTAATGTGGATGACCGCGGACACCTGATTTTTATGGACAGGTTGGAACATATGGGCGAGCTTAGCAGCGGCGTCAAGTACGCCCCTCAATATATAGAAGGCAGATTAAGATTCAGCCCTTATATTAAAGATGCTATGGTTATCGGCGGAAAGATGAGGGATTATGTCTCCGCTATAGTAAACATGGATTTTGCCATGGTGGGCAAGTGGGCGGAGCGCAATCGTATCCCATATACCACGTTTGTCGACCTTTCTCAGAAAAAAGAGATTGCCGACCTGATAAAAAAGGATTTAAACCGGGTAAACAGTTACCTGCCCGAAACATCCAGAGTGGAAAAATTCGTGCTCTTGCACAAGGAATTCGACGCCGATGAAGCCGAACTGACCCGTACACGTAAACTCAGACGGGAGTTTATGGAAGAACGTTACAAACAACTGATTGAAGCTATGTACGAAGACGGTAAAGAAGTGAAAGTAGAAGCGCCGGTTACCTACCGTGACGGACGCCGCGGTGTGGTAACAACCAGTATTAAAGTAAGAACCTTATCGGAAGGAGCTGACAACTGATGGCTGATTTGCTGCAATTTGTTATAACCGGCATAACCGTCGGTATGGTCTATTCGCTGATTGCGATGGGTTTCGTGCTGATATGGAAATCCAGCGGAGTAGCCAATTTGGCGCTCGGACAACTGGTACTGATATCATCGTGGATAACCTATGCCATACTGGTGCAGGCCGGCCTCCCGCCCTGGCTGGGCGTTCCGATTGTAATAGTGATAGCATTCGGACTTGGCTGGTTAATCGAAAGATTCCTGCTGCGCCCTTTAATTGCGCAACCAATACTTTCATTGATTGCGGTAACGCTGGGGCTATCTTA
>JAAYAZ010000067.1 GCA_012719115.1 Dehalococcoidales bacterium | reverse complement strand
TTATAATATCCTGATATAATTATGATAATAACAGGAGCCTCAACCGAAGAGTGAAAATCAGTTATGGCTGGATTATAGTTGCCTGCTCTCTTATTATCCTGGTTGCGCTGGGTACTCTGACCGGCACCTTCAGCATCTTTCTCGAACCACTCGCAAATCAATTTCAATGGGAGCGCGGCGCTCTATCGGCTGCATTCTCGATATGTACCTTTCTGGGAGGCCTTTTTGCCATCTTTACCGGCAAACTTAGCGACAGATACGGTCCCCGCTTGCTGGTTACCGTTACAGGCATTGCTACAGGTATCGTAATGTTCGGTATGGCTGAAGTAACCGCCCTCTGGCAGATTTATCTGCTGTGGGGATTGCTCGGCGCTGTTGCGATGAGCTGCTGTATCGTTCCGATAAGTTCGACAATCCCCAGATGGTTTACCGCAAAAAGAGGGCTGGCTATCTCGCTCGGCATCATCGGCATGGCTCTGGGGGGAGCAATATGGCCTGTCCTCGCTCAATGGCTGATAGACTCCTTCGACTGGCAGCAGGCATTCAGAGTTATGGGAATCGCAGCGTTTGCCGGTATTCTGATACCCGCACAGTTTCTAAAACCCGGTCCCCTGCAGAAGCAGGCAATAGCAGACAACCTTCCGGAAACAACGATAGCGGCTGAGGATGGTTTAACTCTCAGACAGTCGCTAAAGACAGCCAAATTCTGGATATTCGGTATAATACTGTTTTTGCATAATTTCTATATTATGACAATTCTGGTTCACTTGGTCCCCTATGCCAAAGACATCGGAATAACAGCTATTACGGCGGCTTCGGCTTTATCGTTATTCATTATCGTTTCCCTGGCGGCGCAACTGGTTGCCGCTTTCGTGGTGGACAAACTGGGCGGAGTAAAAGTACTCTTTTTCAGCCTGATAGCGGCAATGTTAAGCCTGCTTTTGCTTCCCTTTACGGTAAGCGCCGCATTATTGTTCCTATTCGCTACGATACTCGGTATAACGGGAGCTATGCACACACTGCAGATGATAGTAAGCGTGGAATTGTTCGGTACCAGGCATATCGGCAGTATTTTAGGGGTGGTGCTCTTTTTCGGTACTTTCGGCGGAGCCCTCGGCCCGTTTTTCGCAGGCAGTATCTACGACATTGCAGGCAGTTATATGCCCGCTTTTATTACATGTTCATGCCTAGGTGTTACGGTTTTTATCCTCTCGCTGGTACTCAAACGCATAACGCGTGCAAACAGTCAGCAATAATCCTGCCCGTTTTTCAGTCGTTAGAAACAAAGACATCTTTATTCAGAGATTACTGAAGAAAATCAAGCCTTGCAACTGCAACCAGTTGCAAGAAAATACCCGATAATTTACCTGCACTTTTTACAGGTGCCGAAGATTGCCAGATGCTGGATATCAGCGATAAAGCCGTACTGCTTTAGAAGCGTTTCTTTCAGAGGATTGAAAACCGACTCTTCCATATCTATAATCCCGCCGCATTTTTGGCAGACAAGGTGATGATGATGTCCCTTTTTTATACTGTGGTAGCGCACCCTTCCATCGCCCAAATCGGTTTCCGTCACCAGCTCCAGTTGCTTTAAAAGCTCCAGAGTACGGTAAACAGTGGAAATATTGACATTGGGATAATGGATGCAAACCAGCGTTAATATCTCTTCGGCGCTGATGTGGTCTTCGGCTCTCTCGACGGCATCGAGAATCATCATACGTTGAGGGGTTATGCGGTAGCCCTGCTCGGTCAGTTTACTGAGAATTTCACCTGATTTAGCCATGAAAGAGATTATACCATTGTACTGCTATGGCTGCAATAGTTTGTAATTGCATATGCCGGCAAAAGGAGCTTAAGGCCTCACCCTCCGTCTCCCTCTCCGCAGCAGAGAGGAAGAGAAAAAGCGTTTCCACTGATGCTGTGGCAGCCTGCCTGCTATTTCTCCCCTCCCCCGGGATCCTTCAGTCAACCACTGTGTCCTCAGGATGACATTTTTCGTACTGTCCCGGCGATGAGCTCCAAAAAATATCGGTTCGCACTGAGCCTGTCGAAGGGTTGAACGGCATTCGGCTATATTTATGCGGGGGGTAACTA
>JAAYAZ010000066.1 GCA_012719115.1 Dehalococcoidales bacterium | reverse complement strand
TGCGGTGTTAAATGAAGGGGTAATAATGGCAAGCGATAATCTCGATTGATCGATATCGATAAAACCGACATTGCGGTAATATCCGTAACTGTCGAAATTGCCGTAGAGAGCCAGGTTGCCCAGGTAGACGGTCTCGCCGTTTTTCGTTACCTCTATAGCGGCTGCCGGCCCGAAGAAAGACTGGTAGAAGCGAATTCCTTCGTAGCTTAGGGGATGATTGACGCGAATTGTCGTTCGGGCAACTTCAATTCCATCATTATATAAAACTACTTCGCTGCTGTAATCCGAGGGTGTTCCATCTTCGTAATAGGAATCGGTAAACGATATCAGTTCCAGAGATAAACCGGTGTCATGTCCTACATTTTCCGTATCCCCTTCGCTAACAATAAAAGCGGACTCGCGGAAACCGAGCGTGCTGCCGATGATATAAGCTAGCACTAAAAGGATGATGCTTAGATGGCTGAGATACGTACCGAGTATAAAGAACCTGTTTTTATCCGCGGCAATATAGGTGTTATCGGCTTCATTTTCAGAGCGTAAGCGGTAGCCCCGTTTTTGAAGAGCTGACGTTACAGCCTCCAATACTATAGAGGGGGCATAGTGGAAATCTTTGATTTCGGTTACCTTATCCTGTCCTTCGAAGAAGTTCTCGGATTGTTTTATTTGGCTGCCTTTCAGGTTCTTTTGAATGCCTTTCCAGCGGTTGATATTACAAATTAAAATATTAAGCATCAGCAGAATACCGAAGGCAACAAAATACCATGATGAGAATAAGTCAACCGAGGTAAATATTCCGACCACGCTTAATACCGCGATTATCAGTATAAGCGCAATTGCAAGCTTGGCTGAGCTAAACAGCCGCCAAAGCCATTTTGCCCAGTTTTCACCGGTGTTTGTGGATTCATTATCTATTTTTTTACCCATTTATTATTTATACCATTGAAAGCTTATTATTGCAATGGTGGTGCTTTTTATATTTGTTTGTGGTATTTGCTGATGTTAGAATAAGAGGTAATTGTTGAGTTTAGCGGGAGGAAAGTTGCGTGATACTGAAAACTTTAGAAGTGGGGTCACTGGGCGCAAACTGCTATATTGTCGGTTGTGAAAATAAAAAAACAGGGATGGTTATCGACCCCGGCGACGATGCCGAAAGGATTATTTCCGAAATACGCAACCTCGGATTAAATATAAAAATTATAGTATTAACGCATGGTCACGGCGACCACATTGGTGCCGCCAATGAATTGAAAGCGGCTACCGGAGCAGATATTGCCATTCACGGCGATGATATTGCTTTAATGCAGGATGAAGGTCTGTGTAATATGTTCGGGATTGAGTTTAATCCTGTGCTCAATCCGGATATACTGCTTTGTGACGGGGATATACTGGAAATAGGGGATTTGAAATTCAAGGTTATTCATACACCCGGCCATTCGAGGGGGGGCATCTGCCTGTTCGGTGAAGGCGTGCTCTTTAGCGGGGACACGCTTTTTAACGGCAGTATCGGCAGGACGGATATAGCGCGTTCCGGCGGAGATTACAACACGATTATTAACAGTATCAAGACAAAGCTATTATCTCTTGATGATGCAACAATAGTTTACCCCGGGCACGGGCCGAAAACCACTATCGGAGCCGAGCGCCGGGGTAATCCTTTTTTAACTTAGGCTACTATAAAAGACCGCTGAAACCGACCAG
>JAAYAZ010000065.1 GCA_012719115.1 Dehalococcoidales bacterium | reverse complement strand
TGATTATAGAAGTTACTTCCTCCGACAAGTATCTGGATTTTTGCAAAGAGAAGGGGCATATGTGCCCCGCTTTATTAAAAGAGGAGCTTCTCAGGCATCGGGACATGCGGGGATATATACCGGATGTAGTGACCGTGCATATGAATAAAATGCTTGAAGATAAAATGCGCATGGAATTGCAGGCAGTTTCCGAAGAATTGGGCATTTCCATAGAAATGGCTTTTGAAGGCAAAGAGCTCGAAATCTAGCCTGTCGGAGCGTGGTCGGATGAAAGAGTTTAAGTTTATAATCGACCGCAATGTCGGCAAGCTGGTAAAATGGCTGCGTATGCTGGGTTTCGACGCAGTCTTTTTTGAAGGCGGCGACGATACGGAACTGGTAAACCTTGCGCGCCCGCAGAGCCGTATCATACTGACAAGAGACACAGGCATAATGAAGCGCCGGCTTATTACTTCGGGACAGGTATCGGCGCTGCTTCTGACAAGTGAAAGCCCGCAGGTGCAGATGAGGCAGGTGCTTGGCAATCTTGAAATCGGTAATTGCTTTGCCCCGTTTACCCGCTGTATGGAATGCAACAGCCTGCTTAAAGAGAGAGCCAGGGAAGAAATTAAAGAAAGAATCCCGCCCTATGTTTATAAAACGCAGGATATGTATATGGAATGCCCTTACTGCCGGCGTATTTACTGGAAAGGAACTCATTGGCAGGCTATGATGGATAAATTGAACAGCTTAATAAGTGAATGAAAAGTGTAAATGTTATCCTGAAGTCACAAGGGGTGACTGAAGGATCCGCGGAGGTGGTAATAAAAAAAACGGCTTCCCCTGGGGGAAGCTGTCGAATGAAATGAGACTGATGAGGGTTATCCCCCCTCCCCGGATGTTGAGTTTCGGTAATCCGGAACGAAATCCCGATTCATCGGGGCTTCATTCGTCCCTCATTTATGCTTAGCGTAGCTAATGTACGAATTTATCATGACATACAAAAGCCCTTTTTCGAAAGCGAGAGGCTTTAACTGATAATATATATAGAGATAAATTAATTATCAAAAAGGAGGGAATCGATGGAAGTATTTGATGCGGTCGTAGAGAGGCGTTCAATCAGGATGTTCAAAGATAAGCCGGTCGATTACGCTATTTTGGAAAGATGTGTCGATGCCGCTCGGCTGGCGCCCTCGGCGATGAACAGCCAGTTAAACGAGTACGTTATAGTTGACGATACTCGGCTTTTAGCCGAGGTGCTGGATTCGGTTTCACTTTGGGGAGGGGTTACAAAGCCGGAGGGGGGCTGGACTCCCGAAAAGAAGCCGGTGGCCTATATCATAGTGCTTATCAATCTTGAACTGGAAAAAGAGCGCGGCTGCGGCAGGTCGAATACCTTTCTGGATATCGGGCTGGCAATGGAGAATATGGTTCTGGTAGCCTTGGAACAGGGTGTCGGAACCTGTATTATGACCGGAATCGATAAAAAAAGAATCGGGGAAATAATAAACGCACCCAAAAAGTTCGAAGTGGCGGCCCTGCTGGCGCTGGGCTATCCGGATGAAAAAATCGTTCTGGAAACAACCTTTCATTCGGTTAAACGCTGGGTTGACGAGGAAGGCGTGCGCCATGTTCCCAAACGCAAACTGGAAGATATCCTTTATCGTAACAGGTTTGAATAAAAGATTGTCATCCTGGGCATAATACTCATGGATGAGACTTTTTTAGGTCTGGTATTAGCTTCAGATTAGGTATAGCATTATTCAATGATATTTAAACTGTTTTAAGGATTGATATTATGTCAAAAAAAACACTGCCCAAAATGCCTCGGAGTTTCCGTTGTTAGAAAAGGTTTTTATCCTAATGGAAAACAAAGATGGTTTTGCCTTTTATGTAACAGATATTTTTGTTGGAAGAATATTGAGGTCAAACAAACAAGAGAGCGGGTGTGGTTTAAACAGTGGATAGTTGAAGGTGATTCGGTAAGACAGCTATCTATTCAGAGCGGTCACAGTCGAGCCAAGCTTAATCGAATTATAGACCACTGGCTTAATAATCCACCGCAAGACCCTATCAATAATCTGAAAGAACGCCGCTACTTAATATTTGACGGAACCTTTCTGCGCAAACAACAGAGTATTGTAACTTTAATGGATGCTCAATCTCATAAAGTAGTTTATGGTCAATATGGGATCCATGAAAGCTCTGCTGATGAATTAATTACTTTCTTTGAATTCCTGATAAAGAGAGGATTAAATCCTATCAGCTGCACAGTAGATGGGAATCCTCATGTAATCAAAGTAATAAAAAAGTTGTGGCCTAATATAATAATCCAAAGATGTCTGGTTCATATTCAAAGACAAGGGCTCTCATGGTGTCGTAGAGATCCCAAGACAGCTTATGGTAAGAAATTAAGGGAAATATTTCTATTAGTGCCTAATATACGCACTAATAATGAACGAGACCAGTTTTTGGCATTAGTGAGACAATGGGAAGAAAAATATGGGCAGTATATCAAATGTGAACCAGATAGAGGTTGGGTTTTTAGCGATATCAAAAGAGCTCGCAGTATGCTTATTAGGGCAATCCCGGATATGTTCTATTATTTGAACAATCCAGGTATTGAGCGCACGACAAATGGACTTGAAGGCTATTATTCAAGATTAAAAGCTCATTATCG
>JAAYAZ010000064.1 GCA_012719115.1 Dehalococcoidales bacterium | reverse complement strand
GAATCGATGTAAACCCTTGCCGTGCTCTTGCCGTGCTTTTGCATCGCTTCTTTCTTGCTTGCCAGTTTTCTTTCGCGGCGTTCCTGCTTTGTTTCGATTACAACATCTTCATCGTTCATTGCGGCAACTCCTTTGTTATAAGTTCTCTCCGTAGTTCAACAATGCGGTCACGCAGTAATGCGGCTTTTTCGAATTCCATATTTTTGGCTAAGGTCTTCATCTGCTTTTCCAGTTCTTTTATCAGGCGCGCGATGTCCTCTTTTGTACGGGGAATAGCAGTATACTCCATTTTCGGCTCGGCGGCAACCCCCACCCGGACGCGCTCGGTGATATCTTTGATGGCTTTTTTGATGCCCTGCGGAGTGATATTGTGCTCGGCATTGTATTCTTCCTGTATGCGGCGGCGGCGATTAACCTCGTCGATGGCACGCTGCATCGAGCCGGTAACCGTATCGGCATACATAATTACATGCCCGTCGATATGGCGCGCTGCTCTGCCCATCGTCTGGATGAGCGCGCCCTCCGAGCGCAGGAAACCTTCTTTATCGGCATCCAGTATGGCAACCAGGCTGACTTCCGGCAGGTCCAATCCCTCGCGTAAAAGATTTATGCCGACTACCACATCGTAAACTCCGAGACGCAAGTCGCGCAGAATCTCAACGCGCTCCAGGGTATCGATTTCCGAGTGCAAATACTGGGTCTTGATGTCCATTTCAATCAGATAATCCGCCAGCTTTTCGGCTAATACCTTCGTCAGCGTGGTGACCAGACACCGCTCTTTCTTAGCCACTCTGAGCTTAATCTGGGCAAGCAAATCGTCGATTTGGCCGTTTATAGGTTTGATTTCGATGGTGGGCTCCAGAAGCCCTGTCGGGCGTACCAGTTGTTCTACTATCTGAGCGCTGTTTTTCAACTCATATTCGGCAGGAGTTGCAGAGGTGAAAATGACCCGGTTGATGCGAGCCTGAAACTCCTCGAAGTTCAATGGACGATTATCCAGAGCTGAAGGCAATCTGAATCCGTATTCTACCAGCGTTTCCTTGCGTGAACGGTCGCCGTTGTACATTCCGCGTATTTGAGGTACAGTCATATGGGATTCGTCAATAATTAACAGATAATCCTCCGGGAAATAATCTAAAAGAGTATAGGGTGAGCTGCCGGGCGCCCGCTGAGAAAGATGGCGCGAGTAGTTTTCGACACCGTTGCAGTAGCCGGCTTCCGCCAGCATTTCAAGGTCGAAATTGGTGCGCTGTTCCAGCCTTGCCGCTTCCAGCACTTTTCCCTGCTTCTGAAACTCCTCCAGCCTTTCGGCGAGCTCCTGTTTGATGGTCTCGATAGCCAACAGTAGCTTTTCCTTTGATGTAACAAAGTGCTTGGCGGGGTAGATATCGATTTTATCCAAAACAGCCAGGAATTCGCCGCTAAGCGGGTCTATTCTGATAATTCGCTCAACCTCATTTCCGAAGAATTCGATTCGCAGCGCCATATCCTCATAAGCCGGTTGGATTTCAAGGGTATCGCCGCGGATGCGGAACTTGCCGCGCGAAAAATCGATGTCGTTACGCTCGTACTGCATATCCACCAGTTTTCTCAGCACCTCGTTGCGTTCATACATTTGCCCCTTTTCCAGGCTTAAAATAAAACTGCGGTATTCATCCGGTTCACCCAGTCCGTAGATGCAGGAGACCGAGGCGACGATAATAACATCACGCCTCTCAAAGAGCGAACGGGTGGCGGCATTGCGAAGTTTGTCGATTTCTTCATTGATATCGATTTCTTTTTCGATATAGGTATCGCTGCGCGGAATGTAGGCTTCTGGCTGGTAGTAATCATAATAGCTGACAAAGTACTCCACGGCATTCTCGGGGAAGAACTCTTTGAACTCGGAGTAAAGCTGCGCTGCCAGCGTCTTGTTATGGCTGATGACCAGTGTCGGCCTCTGTACCCGCTCGATTATATTTGCCATAGCAAAGGTTTTACCGCTGCCGGTTACCCCCAGCAGGGTTTGTCCTTTGTAATCTTTATTGAGCCCGTCGACCAGTTTTTCCACTGCCTGCGGCTGGTCGCCGGTCAAACCGAAATCAGAGGCAATTTTAAAATCCGGCATATTTATAGTATAGAGGTAAAAAGAACAGGTGGCAACGGCTATTCTTTGTAAAACTGTTCATTTTGGATTTTTCGACAATATAATCGTTGGTTATTTCAGGTTTGGGAAAATGCAATCCGTTAGCAAAAATAGAAAAGCCCCCGAAAAACCATTAATTCGGGGGCTTCCGGTTTCGAATGTCGGTGATTATTTAGCCTAAATCTTTAAGCAATTCCTCCGCAGAATCGAAGGTCTTCATATTCCGCGCTTTAATATCCGCATCAGCCACTTTTTCATTTTCCTGCCATTTTTCGGTCCAGAAATATGACTGGCTTTTGTCTATCAGTTTTTTGGGGACGAGAACCGCCTTATCCCCTAATACTTCGATTTCTATTAAATCACCTTCTTCTATGCCCATATTTCTGCGTATAACTGCTGGTAGAGTTATTTGTCCGTTACGTGTTACCTTGCTGTAAATTGTCATTTTTATCTCCTATGGATTATCCAGAGTTTCATCATGTTTTCCGATATTGCGCAGTATAATAAACTCTCTCTCAATCTGAAAGGTCATTCTTATCGTTATGTCTACTCTAGCTTCCCAAATATCTTTAGTGCCTTTTATTTTCTTCACTCTCAGAGCAGGGTATTTTATATCTTCCATGAGCTTTTCTATAGCTTTTCGAGACAATACTTTTTGCTGTTCAGATAATTTTTCCCATGCTTTTTTAAAGTTGTCAGTTCGGGCGATTCGCACAACTGCTTCCTTTTATATTACTAAATTACATATATACTATATTACTAGATTGGTATATTGTCAATACTATGTTTAATTAAAAAGTTATAGGGTAAAATAGAAAAGCCCCCGAAAAATCATTAATTCGAGGGCTTTTTTAGCTTTGAATTTGGTAGCGGGGGTTGGATTTGAACCAACGACCTTCGGGTTATGAGCCCGACGAGCTGCCACTGCTCCACCCCGCGACAACACTACCTTTACAGTATAAACCTTTCCAAGTTGAGATGTCAAAAAAGCTATCGATTGTTACGTTTGCTTTTCGGCTGATTTTCTTCGTTAACGCACTAATCTGGGCGCCATTTTTTTAGGCGTTCGGCTACTTCCTGTTCATTGCCCTGGTCGCTTGGGGTGTAAAACTTTTTATCTTTTACCGAATCAGGCAGGTTCTGCTGTTCTACGTAATGCCCATCGTAGTCGTGGGCATATTTATAATCCTTGCCGTAGCCGATGTTTTTCATCATCGGAGTAACCGCATTGCGCAAGTGCAGCGGCACCGGGTCGTTGGAGCCTTTTTTGATTTCATCCTCTACGGCCGAATATGCTGTGTACAGTGAATTGCTCTTGGGAGCGGTGGCAAGGTAAACTGTGGCTTCAGCCAGTGCCAGCTTACCCTCCGGCAGTCCGAGAAAATGTATCGCCTGCTGTGCCGCCATAGCCACTACCAGAGCCTGCGGGTCTGCCATTCCCACGTCCTCTGTGGCAAATCTCACCAGTCT
>JAAYAZ010000004.1 GCA_012719115.1 Dehalococcoidales bacterium | reverse complement strand
GTACTCTTTCGAGAGCCATAACGGAGCAGGCTCCGGCAGCTTCGGCTATTTTAGCCTGTTCGGGTGTAACGACATCCATAATGACGCCGCCCTTTAGCATTTGAGCGAGCCCAGTTTTAACTTTCCAGGTACCGGTTTCCATCAAAATAACTCCTTTAGTTGTCTAAGATAATTGTACCCTTTGTTTATGTATCTAATCAAGCGAAAATATAATGCTATTTTGTTGGTGTCAATTTAAGTAATTGCTTTTTGTTGGTGATATAATAATTGCTGAGGTTAAATAGAATGACAGAAATATCGATGAGTGGTCTGGTTGAAGGAGCAAAAAAACTGGGTGTAACGCTTGACTCATATCAATTGAATCAGTTTGAGATATACTATCGTAATTTAGTCGACTGGAACGAACGTCTCAATTTAACCGCCATAACCGAAGCCGGAGAAGTACAGGCGAAGCACTTTATGGATTCTCTGACACTTCTACCGCTGATAAAGGGAATATCCATGGAAAGTTTGCGGATTATCGACGCCGGAACGGGTGCCGGCTTCCCCGGAATTCCTATAAAAATTGCTATGCCGGATGTTAAAATGGCATTACTTGAAGTTACCACTAAAAAAGCACGGTTTTTGGAACATATCATTACAGAACTTCAACTATCGGATATAGAAGTTATAAATGAGCGTGCGGAGGAAGCGGGACATAAGTCGGATTATCGGGAATCGTTCGATATCGTTGTCTCCCGTGCCGTGGCTGAACTGGCAATCCTTGCGGAATTGACCCTGCCTTTTTGTGCTGTTGGCGGTTATCTTATCGCACAGAAAAAAGGCGATATCAGACTTGAACTGGAAAATTCCCTCAAAGCTATTGAAATGCTGGGGGGACGACTGTCAAGTGTCGATAAGGTTACAGTTGACGAACTTGACGATATGCGTTATCTGGTAATTATCCAAAAGATAAGCCAAACACCCCAGAAATACCCCCGCCGCCCCGGAATGCCGGAAAAAAGACCATTATTATAAATAATATTAAAAGGGGTGTATATGGACAGGCGAAAAACGATACTGTTAATCATAAACATCATTGGCGGAATACTGGTTATCGGCAGCTATATTTACGGATTGAATGCGCAGTCTGCCGGGGCTGCCGTGCTGTGGGGCGGAGTCCCGCAAAATATCCAACCTATATATGCTGTATCTATGATAATATCGGCTATCGGTTATTTTGCTTTCTTATACTATCTGCTGATAAGGCTCGATTCTGCTGAGGCAGTTATTGCCGGAAAGTTCAATTATACTCTATTCTGTTGGATATTCATCGCTATACTGCTGCCTTCGGCTTTCTGGATGCCTTTGACCAATTTGTATGTTGCTAATCCTGTTACTATCTACTGGATACTTATCAGGATGGTGCTTTTTATGGTCGGATTTGCTTCCCTGGCTTTGGTATGGGCGCTGATTAAGACAGTTGCCAATGCTGAGGGCATACCGCGTCGGGCGGCAATTGCCGGCAGCATTTATTTTACCTTTCATACATTGATATTGGATGCCATTATTTGGGCGCAGCTCTTTTAATAGTCAGCATTAAATTGCAGAATACGATTATCTGTGTTATAGTTTTCTTACAAAGGCAGTCACAATAAGACCGCTAGGGGAGCAAAAAAGCTGAGAGTCCCGATACCACTGGGGCAACCCTGATGACCTGAACTCGGTAATGCGAGCGTAGGAAAGCGGACAAAGAAACCAGGGTCCGGTATTTCCGAATCTCTGGTTTTATTGTTTTTAAGGAGAGAAATGACACAGCTTGAACTGGCAAAAAACGGAATTATATCATCGGCGATGGAGCAGGTAGCCGAGTCCGAGGGGCTGGATGCCGAATATATCCGTAAGGGAGTGGCAGATGGCACCATCGTCATACCTGCCAATATAAATCACCGTTCCCTGATTCCCTGCGGCATAGGCAGGGGTTTAAAGACCAAAGTCAATGCCAATATCGGCAACTCATCGGATTATGGCAATGTAGAAACCGAACTTGAGAAGCTGGCGGTGGTAATCGAAACCGGCGCCGATGCGGTGATGGACCTTTCTACCGGCGGTAATGTAAACGAAATTCGCCGAGCTATTGTTGAAAAAAGTACGATTGCAATCGGCACGGTCCCCATTTATCAAGCCGGGCTGGAAGCGGCAAAGAAAAACGGTGCTATTGTAAATATGACTGCCGATGAGTTATTCGATAAAATCGAGGAACATGCCAGAGACGGCATCGATTTTGTTACCGTACATTGCGGGGTAACCCGTGAGTCCGTCGAAAGGTTGCAGAAGCAGAAACGCCTTACTGATATAGTATCGCGTGGTGGCGCCTTTATGATGGGATGGATGATTCATAACGGGAAGGAAAATCCGCTCTACGAACAGTTCGACAGGCTGCTGGAGATTGCACTTAAGTATGATGTTACCCTCAGTCTGGGTGATGGTATGCGTCCCGGAAGTCTTGCCGATGCTACCGACCGGGCACAGGTTCAGGAACTGATTATACTCGGTGAACTGGTAAAAAGGTCGCGTGAAGCCGGAGTACAGGTAATGGTGGAAGGGCCGGGGCACCTTCCCCTGAATCAAATCGAAGCCAATGTAAGATTGCAGAAGTCCATCTGTGAAGACGCCCCGTTTTACGTTTTAGGGCCTCTGGTAACCGATGTAGCAGCCGGCTACGACCATATTACCGGGGCTATCGGCGGAGCGATTGCCGCTGCTGCCGGAACCGATTTTTTGTGCTATGTTACACCGGCGGAACACCTGTCGTTGCCGGATATGGAAGACGTCAGGCAGGGCATTATTGCCTCACGCATTGCGGCGCATGCCGGAGATATATCCAAGGGCGTCAAGGGAGCCATGGATTGGGACAGGAAGATGTCGCTTGCCAGAAAGAACCTCGATTGGGATGAACAAGCCCGTTTGTCGTTAGACCCGAAACATCACAGGGAGGTACATGCGCAGCATACCACCTTCGGCAAGGCATGCAGTATGTGCGGCGACTTCTGCGCTATGGAGCTTACGGCAAAATACCTGGGAATACCTGTTAAGAAGTGCTAGTACGGTAGAATAAATCCTTTAGATATTTTTATAATTTGGCGTAGAACATTAGAATGGATGAGCATTGAGTACTAAAGAACCGCTCGTGGTGAGCTTGTCGAACCATAGCGGTAGCGAATATAGTAAAACAATTTAGTCAGCGATAAAATCCGTTCACATTACCCTTCGACAGGCTCATCCCAAGTTTGGGACAGATGGCGAACGAATTTATTATTGTTATTACATAGGTCAGGTCAATATAATTTTGGAAAATATTATTTACCCCCCCCCGAGATTCTTCGTCCGCCTGCGGCCTCCTCCAGAATGACAATTACCTTATCAATAGCCTATAAACACATAAATCCTCTATAATCTATTAGTGGATAATTCAAAATATAAATCCGATGCGGACATACTTTATGCCAGTCTGGGCAATTTACCGGAGGCGGTAAAAAATCCGGTATTGGTGCTTGTCAGCGGGCTGCCGGGTACAGGCAAAACACATTTTTCCAAAAAACTGTCGAAACGTCTGCCTTTTGTTATACTTGAAAGCGATGTATTGAGGCGGGTTCTTAATCCGAATCCAAATCATAACAAGCCGGAAAGCGCACGGCTTTTCACTGCCATTCATTTGCTCTGCGAAGGATTATTAAGAGAAGGGCACTGTGTAATCGTCGATGCCACCAATCTGACCGAAAAGCACAGGCGACATTTTTATGATATAGCTGACAGGTTAGGAATTAAGCTGACAATCGTATATCTGACTGCAACGGAGCAGGTAGTCAAGGAACGGCTGGATAAAAGGGCAAAAGATGGTGATACACACTCGGATGCAGGCTGGAAAGTGTACCTCAGAATGAGGAAATCGGTTGATAAAATTAAGCGCAAGCATTATTCTGTAGATACATCTTTGGATTACGAAAATATTCCGGATGAAATTGTCAAAGAAATAAAAACTTTGTAAGAGAATAGATATAGAAAGGGGTTAAAATTGGATATCAAAGTAGTAAGCGGAGAAATTACTAAAATTGAAACGGGCGCGATAGTGCTGGGTATGTTCGAAGGCGAAAAAAAGCTGAGCAAGGGGCTGGGCGCTTTAAACAGAAAACTCGGCAGGGTGATTACAAGCTCCATTGAAAGGGGAGATATAAAAGGAAAAGCAGGAGAGGTTAATATTTATCACTCACTTGGCAGAATACCTTCTCAATGGGTAGCGGTAGTGGGGTTGGGTAAAAAGGAAGAATTCAAATTGGATATTATTCGCGGAGCGGTAGCTGATTGCTGCCGCACACTAAGACAGAAAAAGGTCAGTGATATTACAGTTTCGACAGATTCTATCGCCGATGGCAGAAAGGTTTCCCGGGAGGACTATGCGCAGGCAATTGCCGAGGGCGCAATACTCGGCCTCTATACCTTCAGAAAGTATTACACAAAAGAAAACGATTTTACGGAAGTAAAGAAACTGACACTTTTATCTACGAAACAGGACAGTGTTGCAGCTATAAAAAAGGGGAGTACTAAGGGGCGTATCATTGCGGAAGGGGTTTGTCTGGCAAGGGATATGGTTAATGAACCTGCCAACTATATGACGCCTTCAGCTATGGCTGAGGTGGCCAATAAAATTGCAAAGGATAATGATTTAGAAATCAACGTTCTCGAACGTGAGGATATGCAGAAACTAAAAATGGGGGCACTGCTCGGAGTATCTATGGGAACAACTCAGCCCCCCAAAATGATAATGTTGACCTACAAGGGCAGAAAATCAAATGATATCGACTTGGCTTTGGTCGGTAAGGGGATTACATTTGATACCGGCGGCATCTCATTAAAAACAGCCTCCGGTATGGAAGAAATGAAAGCCGATATGTCGGGTGGGGCTGCGGTTTTAGCCGCCATTGGCAGTATTGCACAGTTGAAATTGAAAATTAACGTTACATCAGTTGTTCCGGCAGTCGAGAATATGCCCGATGGTAGCGCTATCAGGCCAAGCGATATTTTAACTGCCATGGCCGGAAAAACAATTGAAATTATATCCACTGATGCCGAAGGCAGGCTTGTGCTTGCTGATGCGCTCGGATATATTAACCTGTCTAAGCCGAAAGCGATTGTCGATGTCGCTACTTTAACGGGTGCATGTGTTGTTGCTCTGGGGAAGCAATGTACCGGTTTATTGGGAAATGACCAGCCGCTTGTGGATAACGTCATTGCATCCGGAAATGAAGTGGGAGAGGCTATCTGGCAGTTGCCGCTCTTCGAGGATTACAGGGAAAACATAAAAAGCGATGTCGCCGATATTAAAAATGCCGGCTCGAAAGGCGGCGGAACGATTACGGCGGCATTGTTCCTTTCTGAATTTGTTGGTGATACTGCCTGGGCTCATATGGATATTGCCGGTACTAATTTTTCCGATAAGGATAAAAAATATAATGTTAAGGGTGGCACAGGAGTACCCGTAAGGACGCTTGTAAACCTGGCGATAAGAATGTCGGGCAGGGGGAAGTAATAAACCTTTCCTTGTGAGGATGTTATGATTTCCGTTCGTCACCTGTCCCAAACTTGGGATGAGCTTGTCGAAGGATTTTAGCGGAAGTCACATTTGTTATATGGTCGCCACTATGGTTCGACAGGCTCACCACGAGCGGCTTTTGGATTGTCATGCTGAATATATGAGCGACGAGCGAAGTCCCGATAAATCGGGATTTAGTTCCCGATTGCCGGAACTCAACATCCGGGTTGGGGAAGTAGAAAGCCAATCATACCCCTCCACCCGGAGCCTTGGGTCTTTGCACTACATCCGGGATGACAAATTTTAGGCTGTAGAATGGTGGAGTTCCCGTATTTCGGGATTGAATTATAATACAAATTAAAAAGGACTGGATATGGCAGAAAATAACGGAAGTATCTATATGTTCTCGGGTAAAGGCGGGGTCGGAAAGACCACCTGTGCGGCAACAACTGCCTTGCATCACGCCTTGCAGGGAGAGAAAACACTGGCTATTTCAACTGACGCCACACCTTCTCTGGCGCATATTTTCGAAATAAAGGATGTCGAAAAACCCGCCCGGGTAACGGAATCCCTATTTATAGATGAAATCGGTACTCCCGAAGTGGAGGATATGTGGGACAGGAAGTTCGGCAGGGAAGTCTATGAGGTATTTTCATCGATAGTATCTTTGGATTACGATTCATTTAAGGAATTTATGTCTTCGATGCTGCCGGGGCTGGCGGATGAGTTTATGGTGGATTATATACGCCAGTTGAAACTCAGCGGCAAATATGATTCCATAATTTGGGATACGGCGCCGCTGGGGCAGACATTAGCGCTGTTACATACCCCCTCGATGCTGATAGAGCACCTGAAAATGGCGCCACGAATTTATACCAATTTCAAATTCGGGCAAAGGCAGAAGAGTTCCATTATGGAAATCATCAAGGGCTGGCAGAAATTATCAGGAGATTGCCTCGATTTTCTGCGCAAGGAAGTGCGTTTTAACATTGTAACCATACCGGAGGCACTTGCTTTCGAGCAGTTGGAAGGTGTTTTTAAGGAAATGGAGAGAAACGGCTTCAAAATAGGGCAGTTGGTGGTCAATAATGTTATAAAAAATGATGAATCGGAGTTTTTAAAGTCTAAAGCGGCTCAACAAAGAAGATACCTCGATTTGATATATGAAAAGTTTGCAAATGTAGATATAATCGAGCTGGCAATGCGCCCTTATGAAATAAAGGGAATCGAGAGATTAAAAGAAATCGAAAAGAGCCTTTTCTAAAGTTTATACCGGGGTTTATTGGTGTCGATATTGCCTGAAGTATTGTTTTTAAGCGCAAAATCCATTATTATTATGGTGCCCCGAACATTGGGGACAATATTACCGAAGCAAAAGACTTATGAAAACAAAAACAGAACTGGTTAATACATCGGTATTCTTTGCAGGGTTAAAACCCGAAGAGCTTGAGCCGATAATCAAACTTATCATTGAAAAAAAGTACGAACGTGACGAGATGCTTTTCTTTGAGGGAGATGCTACGGAATCCCTAATATTTCTGGCTTCGGGGGTGGTGAAAATATTCAAAACATCCCCTGACGGCAAAGAACAGATTCTTTCCATTGCGCATCCGGAAGAGACATTAAACGAACTCCCTCTATTCAACGGTGGTTTAAATGCGACCAGCGCACAGGCAATGATGCGGGTAGTTGTCTATATGATTAATAAAAGGGATATAGAAATGCTGATGAGAAAGTATCCGCTTGTTGCTTCTAATGTAATACATATACTGGCAAAAAGAACGCGTCGACTGGTTACACTGGTTGAAGAACTATCTTTTAAGAGAGTAAACGGGAGATTGGCAGGTATTCTGCTGGAGAATGCGGTGCGCGAAGGACAGTCCGGCGCCAGATTGACCCAGCGCGATATGGCGGCTATGGCAGGAACCGCCAGAGAGGTTATAAGCCGCTCACTTAAAGCGATGGAAGATGATGGCGTTATCGGTTTTGATAAACACAAACTTATAATCAAGGATAGAGAAGCATTAAAAATAATATCTCAAACATATTCATGAGATAAATGTCACATACATTGTGAAAAGAGACATATATAATAAGGTTATTAGAGGGATAAATGGTATGTTTACAATGAAACCGGAAATAGACAAAGATAAATGTGACGGATGCGGTCTTTGTGTTGGGGTGTGCCACGAAAACGGTATAATGATAGCCAATAAGACTGTTGTTGTCATTGATGAAGTTGAATGTGATTGGTGCGGGCTGTGCGAGGCGGTTTGTCCCAATGATGCTATACGCTGTCCGCTTTTAATAGTTTTTGCATAGTTAAACTCTCTTCTTATAAACCTCACTTTTTTAACCTTTTTAATTTTTTTATCAGTAACTTATTTCCTCTATTTGTCGCTTACAGATTTCTATTTTTTGAGACTAAGGTTACATACACCAATCCGGCAGGGAATTAAAATATAGGTGTTAAATCAGAAAGATTGGTATTTTAATTCTTTGCCGAATACCCATTATCAAGGAAAGGGGGGTGGTAAAATGGTTATGTGGAAAGCAAAAAAATGCCCCAAGTGCGGGGGAGATATGTATATAGATGTAGATGAAAATACTTGGTTCGACCATTGCTTGCAATGCGGTTATATGAAGAACATAACCGAGGTATTGTGCAGCAAGTGCGGCGAGCTGGTTAGTGTAAATACAGAAGGAAACAATCAGTGTTACTACTGTGAAAACTGCGGGAATAGTGCCGCTTTATGCCGGTCTGTCCGCTAAGAAAGGTGCCGATACAATCTAAGGGGTTGTATTTGACAGGAGTTTTTCTAAAACCGAAAGCTTGCTTAAGCCGTCTATAGATACCAACTTGTTTTTTGAGGTGTGGCCTTTGATGATATCAATACTGTCTTTACTGATGCCGAGCAGATGGCTTAAGTAATCTACAAGTTCTTTGTTGGCCTTTCCTTTAACAGGCGGCGCATTGATTTTTATGCGCAACACATCGTTCTGCATGCCTATTATTTCGTTTTTAGACGCAGCGGGAGTAATCTGCACAGCTAATTTAGCATGTGATTCATCCGTGTTCTGCAATCGAGGGGCATCTGGCGGGTTGTTTTTTTTGCCAATATCTAGTGCTCCCCGCTCACTATGCCGTATGCATTTCCGGAAATTACAAGTACAAGAGATGTAAAAAACCAGAATCCCGTGGTAATAATCATATCACTTAGTTCCCAGAATGCTGTGATAAATGCGGGTGCAATGCCCACGGCAGTAAAGACAGCCATTAGCAGACAGAGGACACCTGTGGTTGTGAAAATTATCGATAGTACTTTCATATCCACCACCTTATATATTTACAATTGGTGTTAATTGAGATATTCTTGTGTCGTACGATTTTGGATAATAACACCAGTTATTGGATATGTCAATAACTTAAAAGGATATAAATGAATAAAACAGCCTCGGAAATCGGGGAAATATTACGAATCAAAAAACTCACCCTCGGCTGTGTAGAATCAGCTACCGGCGGATTGATTTCCGCTGCAATAACGGAAATTGCCGGCAGTTCGGATTATTTTAAGGGGGCTATTGTTTCCTACAGCAATCAGGCGAAGGTAAATCTTGTCGGCGTAAGCAGAGAGACACTGGAAAAACACGGAGCTGTCAGTCCGCGTGTGGCGGAGGAGATGGCATTCGGTGGTAGAAAGGTTCTAAGTGTTGATATCTGTTTGTCGGACACCGGCATTGCCGGTCCGGGCGGCGCTACCGATAAAAAACCGGTCGGTCTTTTTTATATCGGCTTATCTCACAAAGACGGCACCTTCAACCGCAGGCTTAACTTGAACGGCGACAGGGAACAGAACAGAAGAGCTGCGGCTGATGCGGCTCTTTTATGGCTAAAGGAATATCTTTCGGAGTTGGAATAAGCATGGTCGGAAAATTCGGGTATAAGCAAGTCAGGCATTAAAAACACTACATAATCAATTCAAGGTATGCCCAGTAAACCAGAACGTTAATTATCGTCAGCGGGATTCCGATACTGGTAAACTCCCGGAAAGTTATTGTTACTCCACCCTTTTTTTCGGCATTCTGTATTATAATCACATTGCTGGCGGCTCCCAGTATAGTCAGGTTTCCGGCGATGGTACTACCCGTAGCCAGTGCCATCAGACCGGGCGTGGTTACTCCCAGGTGTGTCAACATCGGCAGGTAAAGAGCGACCAGCGGAACATTGGAAAGTATCTGGCTAAGCATTACGCTGCCTGCAAAAATTACTCCGGTTGAAGTTATATCGATATGTGCATTTGCCATAGCGGATTGAATAACTTCTGAATTCCAGACGCTCTGCATCAGAACAAACATGGCGGCGAAAAACACCAAAGTTGTCCAGTCTATCCTTTTTATAATTCCCGGCTTCTTCGGCAGGTAGCAGAAGACAGGCAGCGCGGCAATCAGGGCGATATAGGTCAGTTTGAAATCTACATTCCATCCGGCAAGTACGATTACAATCTTTGCTAATATCAGCAGGACCAGCAGCAAGAGCGAGATTTGAGTTATTGCGAATAATTTTTTGTCTTTAATGGGTTCCGGAGAGTGAATGAAACTGCTGCCGTTAAAATGTTTGCGGTAGAATAGTTTTAGCATCAGGTATGCGATAAAAAGGTTAATCAGGGTCGGGATTGCCAGATACTTTAGGAAGTTTACGAACGGGTTTGCTATATTTCCGTTTAAGGCAATCAACAGGTTTTGTGGATTGCCGATGGGGCTCATAACACTGCCTATGGTAACGGCAAAAGCCAGAGCCAGCAATAGTATCTTCGGTTTTGTAGAAGAGGTTTTGGCTAGCGATAGGACCACACCCGTTCCGATGATTGCCAGGGTATCGTTCATCAGAATTGCCGAGAGTATTCCGATGCCGAAAAGAATGAATATGACCAGGGTATCAAGGTTTTTAGCGTGCTTAAACAGTTTATACGAAAGGTTTGAAAGATAACCGCTTTCTTCCATTGCCTGCCCGATTGTAAAAACACCGAACAGGAAGAGCATAATATCTATATTGATTGATTTAAGGGCGTCTATAGGTGAAATCTGTAGGCTAATCAATACTGCAATAGCGCCGCCAAGCATTATTTGCCATATTTGCAGTCTTACATTACCGACCTGTCGGACGGCGATCAACAAAAAGACAATTAACAGGGTTATTATCGAAATCATTAAGTGCGCTGGAATGTCTCTATTTGGTATTATATTATACTCTAAACACGTAAATATTCTAGTAGATATAACAAGTTGGGGTATTGACAAAATCGCAATTACGACATAGCATTTGTTAAGAGGTGAGCGCATGTTAACGCAAGTGCTTGAGACGGTATGGGAAAGGGCTGGAGGCAAGTGCGAATGTTGCCGCCAGTCTCATAATCACTCTTATATCAGATGCAATAAAAAATTGATACGTGAAATGCAGGATAAATCGGCTTTGGGAGGTTGGAAACTTTACCAGCATTTCGCTTACGGTGGTAATGACCCCGGCGCTTATACCATTTATTGTTGGGAATGTTATCAAAAAATAGCAGGCGAGTAATTGGATTTGAAATCTATCCGCATCTATTCAGTTAAGCTTTTTCCTCGCCTTATGTTTCGAAGGTTTCTTTTTGGGTTTAGGCTCCGGCAACTCATTATAGGTAGCGGAAATCAGGACTGTTAGATAATCACGGTCTTCCAGGTCTTCGATAAGGAAAAACGGTTTCGAGCCCGGGTATGCCGGGGCTTCTGTGATTTCGCGAAGCTGTGAGCGTCCCGCCTCTGTAATCTTTAGGAAAAACCGGTCATCGCAAATTAAACCGATTATCTTCCCGTTTATGTATATTCCGTATTCCCCGAACATCTTTATATAGGAGGCATTGCCGGCTCCGCTTATCTGCGAACAGACATATTCGACAAACTCGATAGAAGAAGACATATTCCCCTCCGTGCTACTTTATACTGCGGTCCAAAAGAAGACGGTTAAAAAGAACCTCCCCCATTTTACGTTTAGCTTTAATATCCTCTGTCAGACCCTGCGTGAGACGTCTAATCATAATGATTACGAACAATATGATAAATCCTACCACTATTTCAATCGGTTTTCCCAGAAAATAGGCGGCAATAGGCAGAATAAAAAAGGCTAATGCTACTCCTATAGGCAGTGCGTCGGAAGTTCCTGCTCCTTTAGTGAAACGGGTACGCGTAGATTGACCTTTCAATCTTAGTAGTTTTACCAGCTTTGATATCAGCCCGATTAAAGCCGGAATAAGTGCAATTAAAGTCGGCAGGTATGCCAGCGTAATAGACATACCCAGTCCGACCGTGTTTCCTTTTTCCCCATCGAATCCGGAAAAAACAGGCCACATCTGACCGGTTACCGTAGCTAATCCGCAGGCAACCGTAACCCATAAATCCAGCCCGATAGCATAACAAATCAGGATGGTCGCTATTCCCTTAAAAACGTCAAAAAGCACTCCTGTTATACCCCAGAAAGGCCCCGCACCCTGCCAGAGATTCATATGAAGGTCGCCGCTTGTGTCAAGTTTATGCAATTTGCACAGCAGATAGAGATGAGGGAATGCACCAAAGAAATAGAAAACGATTATCAGGGCTATTTCGGTCAGCATACTTTGTACCATCCTTTTTTATCGCCGGATTCTGATGAATTCTACAGTATTTAATTAATCGATAGCAATATTTTACAGCCTTAGTTTTGGGGAAGAGGCTATCTCATAAAATCGAGGCTGCAGGAGAAGAGCAATGACGTTTACTTATCGATTGCCGCAATAACTTATCAATGTTATACTTCTAAAGATTGAAATAATATAGGACAGAGAGGAAAAGTATTTAATGATAAAAAGGATTGACGGGCGCGGATATGATGAATTGAGGTCGGTCAGAATGACGCTGGGATACCAGAGCTTTGCGGAAGGCTCGGTCCTAATCGAGATGGGGAAAACCAAAGTTATTTGCGCTGTCAGTGTTGAGGAAAAAGTGCCCGGTTTTTTAAAGGGCAGCGGAACCGGTTGGATAACGGCTGAGTATGCTATGTTGCCGCGTTCTACCAACACCCGTACACAACGAGAGGCATCCGCCGGAAGGATTTCAGGCAGAAGTCAGGAAATACAGCGGCTAATCGGTCGTTCTTTGCGCGGTATTGCCGAATTGTCGGAGCTAGGTGAGAGGTCTCTTTATGTGGACTGCGATGTATTGCAGGCAGATGGTGGTACCCGTACGGCGGCAATCACGGGTGCTTATGTGGCGTTATATCAGGCTATGAATACGCTGGCAAACATGGGTATTATTTCCTCTATACCGCTAAAATGCGGAGTTGCCGCTATCAGTGTCGGTATTGTAAACAATAATATTTTACTTGACCTGTGCTATGACGAAGACAGTAAAGCGCAGGCAGATTTCAATGTAGTCATGACCAGCAAAGGAGATTTTGTAGAAGTGCAGGGTACTGCTGAAGGTAAGCCTTATTCCAAATCCAGCTTCGATTCGGTTTTGTCACTGGCGGATAAGGGTATCAGGCAGCTATTTGAAATTCAGCAGGAAACTATCGACCGGATAATAAGGCTATAAATTACCTTCCCTTGAGATAAGGTGACAGTTCCGATGAATCGGAAATGATGGATGAGGGTTAACGCAATCGTTCTCTTACAACCATATCGATTGTTT
>JAAYAZ010000063.1 GCA_012719115.1 Dehalococcoidales bacterium | reverse complement strand
CCAGTCTTGTAATCGAATAATAGTAGGATGCGCTGCTCTTATCGACACTCTTGTAGCTTAATCCATTGTCACCCTCGAAAACGATATCCTTCAAAGGCGTCACATTCAGTGATAATGTTATGCCGTTTTTGGAAGCATACAACTGCCAGGGGAAGTCGCCATCTCCGGTGCCGAGCATGTACCAGTCCCCGACGTTCATCTTGAAGGGGTCTTTGCTAAAACCGGCCAGTCCCAGAGCATCGCGGTTGAATTTTTCAAAGCAGTAAAACTTCTCGTTCTGTATATCCGATAAAGTGAAGTGCGCCATGTAGATTTGACTGGTTCCCCAGTCCGAAGCTCTGGTTATAGTGAGGGGGCTCAATGCGATACGGAAAAAGGTCAACTGGTAGCCGAATCTGTTACCAAAATCGTCGTACAGATTGCCGGTAAAATACCACCACTCGTTGCGAAAACTCTCATGCGGGCCGTGGTCATCGGGAAACGAAAAATCAATTACTTTATCGGCTATGCTGTAGCCCTCGGTATCGCTGCTGCTTAAAGCTTCGATGATATTTATTTTTTCTCCGCCGCTATTTATTTCGTTGCTGCATCCGCTAAAAAAAGAGGGAAAAACCAACAGAGCTAAAATAGGCAGGGTATAAATCAATCTTAATTTTTTAATATTTCTCATTTTATTCCTCCCTCAAGGCTTCGGCGGGTGAGATTTTTGACATCTTCCACGAAGGATAGACACTGGCAAGCAGTGAAGCGACGATAGCGATTGCCATCGCCTCGATTATTGTCGATGCGCCGATTGACATCTGTATGCTCCAGCCGAATGAGCGGATGTTGATTGTCTGAATAAGGATTATAGACATAAAGATTCCTAAAGGAATCGCCAGGATTCCGGAAATGGCTCCCATAAGCCCGGTTTGCAGTCCGGTCATACCCCATATCTGGCGCGGAGTAACTCCGGCCGCTCTTAAAATACCGATTTCCTTGATTTTTTCGAGCTGATAAGCCATCAGCGCACTCAGTATACCGATAAAGGCGACGATAATTGCCAGAAACTCCAGTACTCTTGTAATAAGGAAGGTACGGTCGAATAGATCCAGCACGTTACCTCTTATGGTAAAGCTGTCGGTTACCGTAATTCCTGCCGCGTCTGCCACGATAGCTTTAACGGCTGTCATAATAGCATCCTTATCGTCAGTGTTTTCCAGATATAATCCCAGCGAAGCGATGGTATCGTCGTGCCAGTGTTTAATATAGACACTCTGTGCCATAATAACCTTACCGGCATCCGAGCTGTAGTCATAGTAAATGCCGCTGATAGCATATTCCTGTTTGCCCTGTTCGGTGGTAAATGTAATCGCATCACCGACCGATAAATCATTTTTGTAGGCAAGCGGTTCGGAAATATAGACAGCTTCACCGTTTTTCAAACTCTCCCAGGCGGGGAGTGCGTTGCCGGTTTTCAACTGGTATTCTGTGCGACACTGTTCGACAGGGGTGATAACATCTGTTTCCAGAGTGCCGTAGTCGGTTATCAGAAAGACAGTTTTCAGACCCTTGGTGGCTTCAATCCCGTCAAGGGCAACAATCTGTTCAACCAGTTCATAGGGCAGGGGTGTTTCAGCTGTACTGGAAACATTTTCCATAGTATTAATATACACATCCCCCTGTATTGCCTGCTGCATCCATAGCTGTACTGTGGTACGGAAACTGTCTATCATAATACCCATTCCTATAACCACCGAGATTGCCACCACCATAGCGGCAATTGCCGTTCCTGTTCGGCTGATGGAGCCGGCAATGCCGGTGACTGCCATTTTATAGAGGACGCTGGTTTTACTGCCTACTCTATTCATAAAAATACCGAGATATTTGGAAATGAGCTCCGCAATCATCGGCACGCACAGGGCGAAGCCGATAACCAGCAGAAAGAGTGAGGCGAATCCGGCTATCAGGCTGCTGCTGGATAAGAACAGTATAATTACCGATATTACTATCATCCCCAGTCCTGCAAGTGTGATTTTGGGCAGCAGTTTCTGCGCCAGGCTTTCTATTACCGAGCGGAATCTGACGATTTGCGGTCTGGATGCGGCTGCTTCAAAAGCCGGTATAAAGGAGGCAACCAGAGAAGTGATTACACCCAGCAGTATCCCTTTAATAAATATCCCGGATGAAATTTCGAATGTTGTTACCGTGAGTGTAAAATAGAGACTGTCAATTGTGCCGGCAACCAGTTTAACCAATCCCTGCCCCAGTACAACTCCCAGAATAACGCCGATTCCGGTACCGATGACAGATATAACGAAGGCCTCAATTAAAACCTCTGAAAATATCTCACGGCGTGTGGCGCCCAGTACGCGCAGTGAACCCAGAAGCCCCCTGCGTTGCAGTACCGAGAAAGTCATCGTATTGTATATTAAAAACATACCGACCAATAATGCCAGCATACTCATTGCCGTCAGGTTGGTCCGGAAGGCATCGGTCATATTAAGCGTGGATTCATTGCCGGCGACGGTTGAGATTAGTGACATTTCTACGGGCAGCCAGTTTTCGATTGCTGTCAAAATATGCTTTTCATCTTCTGCAACAACCAGGCTTATATGATCTATCACACCGGTTTTTCCCAGAAGCTCCTGTGATGTCGAGATATCGGCAACCAACAGCCCGTCTATCTTTGAATCATCTTCCTCTCCGACGTTTCCGATTACTTTTATCTCCGTTTGCGAACCGGCAATCGAAACAGTAATCATATCGCCGGTGGATATATCCATTCTGTCCGCCATCACGTAAGGAATCAGGACAGTACGCGGTTCTACCAGTAAAGCCAGCGCCGACATATCGAAGGTGCCGCTCATCTCATCGGTCATATATGAGCTGGAGAATATATCCAATCCCATCAGATGGATGGTTTCACCCTCCAGTTTGATATAGCCTTCAACCACCGGTGAGGCTTCGACTTCGGGGAACTGCATTATAAGTTCTGTATAAAAATATTCATCCATTCCCAGCGGACCGCCGGTTATCTGATGGGTGGCTGTTCCTGTTACGTTTTCAACCGATATCTCGAAAGCCTTTTGGGCGCTGGTGTTGGCGATATCGATAGCCACTACAACGGCAACACCGATAGAAACGCCGATAATCGAAAGCAGGATTACCCACCAGTGCTTGAAGAAGTATTTCCAGATGGAACGTGAAAGTATAGGGCTTACCATGCGACTTCCTTGCTGTGCTTTTTAAGCTTACCCTCTTCCAAAAGCAGTAAGCGGTCGGCGAACTTGGCAACCTCCTTGCTGTGTGTAACCATTATCAGGTTTTTATTCCTTTTACGGATAAGCCGGTCCATAATATTGAGGATATTCTGCCCGGTATCTTTATCCACATTTCCGGTAGGTTCGTCTGCTAAAATTACCAGCGGGTCGTGCACCAGTGCCCGGATAATCGCGATACGCTGCTGTTCGCCGCCGGATAACTTATCGGGATAATCGTTTTTGCGGTCGAAAAGCCCGACCTCGTTTAATAACTCCATAGCAGATTCCTTATTATCCATTCCGTTCAGCTCAAGCGGTAAAAGAATATTTTCCAAAACGGTCAGTGTCGGAATCAGATTGAAGAACTGGAAAACGAAGCCGATGTTCTTTCGTCTGAAAAGAGTTCTCTTCTGCTCGCTGAGGTTGGTGATATCGATTCCGTCAATGATTATTTTCCCGTTATCCAGCTTATCGATACCGCTGATTACATTTAGCATGGTTGATTTTCCCGAACCGCTGCGCCCGAGTAGCGCTACGCATTCCCCTTTTTCAAAATCAGCATCAATCGATACCAGTACCGGGTGAACCGTCAGGCCTTCGGTATAACTTTTACTGGCTTTTTGCAGGGAAATCAGCGGAGCATTCTCGGCTTCTGTATTCATATTCAATTTCCTATAACGTTTTATTTGGGCTTAAACTTGGGGAAACAAAATGAGTAATATAAATATTGTAGTTTGAAACAAGTTTTCTTTCAACAAGCGAGCCCGATAATGTATAATCAAAGCAACATTCATAAATCTTTTACGGTTTTAATTTGCCAAAAATATCGCTTTGGAAGAGGTCAGCATGATAGAGCGGGAAGTTAATATAGATGCAGGTGAAAACCAACTATCGGCAACAATTACTTTGCCGGAATCGGAAGGCAAGTTCCCGGGTGTGATTCTGATTCCCGGGTCCGGTCAGGTGGACAGGGATGAAAATGCCAAGGGATATCCGATAAATGCCTTTAAGGAAATCGCTCATTTTCTGGCAGAAAACGGCATAGCCGGTTTGCGATACGATAAAAGGGGAGTGGGCAAGAGTGGAGGGGATTACTGGTCGACCGGGTTTTATGACAATATCGCTGATGTCTCCGCAATTGTTTCATATTTTAAAAATTACGAATCAATCAATCCCGACAGATTGTTTTTACTGGGGCACAGCGAGGGGGCGATTATCTCATCCAGGATGGCGGGAACGGGAACAGATGTTGCCGGTATAATTCTGCTTGCCGGTAGCTGCCAAAAGGGCGAAGATGTACTGAAATGGCAGTCTCAGCAAATAGTAAAGGGAATGAAAGGCTTCAATGCCTGGGTTATAAAAACGTTTCGAATCGATGTTGCCAAGGCGCAGCAGAAACAAATAGATAAAATAAAGCAATCTACTAAAGACACGTTCCGGGTTCAACTTGTGGCAAAGATGAATGCCAAATGGATGCGCGAGTTTTTGGAATACAATCCGGCAGATGATTTCCCCAATATAAAGTGTTCGGTGCTGGCAATAACGGGTGAAAAGGATATACAGGTCGACCCGGCTGATTTGGAAAAGATGGCTAAGCTGGCGACAACAGATTTTGAAAGCCATATGCTGCCTGATATTACCCATTTGCTGCGTGCGGAAAAGGGCGAGCCGTCTTTAGCTTCCTATAAGAAACAGATATCTAAGCCTATCGATAAAGGAATACTGACTTTAATTTTCGACTGGCTGAAAAAGAGAGTCTAGTCTGTATTTATTTCGGAGACAAGGATTTGCTGATTGAACTGAAAGTAAAAGATTTCGGGATTATCGAAGATATAAGCTGGAATCTGAGTGACGGGCTCAATGTTATCACCGGCGAAACCGGCGCCGGCAAGTCATTGGTAATCGATGCCGTGGAGGCATTGCTTTCGGGGAAAATAGAAGAAGAAAGCATTCGCTACGGTTCCGGCGGCACTTTTATCGAGGGTCTGTTTGCGCTTCCCGATAAACAGGATTCTCTCGATAGTTTGAAATCACTGCTTGATGAAAACGGTTTATACTGCGATGATGGCATGCTGGTAATCAGTTGTGAGCTGAAACGGCAGGGGCGCAGCGTAGTCCGTATCAACCGGCGCGCCGTTCCGCGCAGCCTGCTTTCACAGGTGGGAACATATTTAATCGATATTCACGGGCAAAGCGACCATTTGTCTCTACTCAATACTGAATATCACATCGATTTTCTTGATGCATATGCGCACACTGTCGATTTGCGTAAAAAATATTCCGTTCTCTATTCAGAGTTATTGCAGGTAGAATCCGAGCTTGAATCGCTGGCTAAAGCCGATAAGGACACATCTGCACAAGAAGAATTACTGCGTTTCCAGTCGGATGAAATTAAAAAGGCAAAGCTGGTGGAAGGGGAAGATGTAGAACTTGAGCAGGAACTTAAAATCATCTCTGCCGGAGAGCAGCTGAAAGCCTCGTCTTTTGATGTTTACAATATTTTGGACGGGGACGATTCCGCTTCGTCCTCTATGTCGGCGCTGGAAGCATTGAACCGGGCAGTCGACATCATCAGCCGTATGGTTGAACTTGACCCTTCCTTAAAACCTGAAATGGCAATGCTGGAAGGGGTTGTGCCCGATGTCGAAGAAGCGGCGCGCAGCATCCGCAATTATTCCGAGAATATGGAATTTGATGCGGACCGCCTGGCTGAAATCGAAGAGCGTCTCGAACTTATCAGGAATCTAAAAAGGAAATACGGCCAAAGCATTCCCGATATTCTGTCCTATCTCGAAGAAATCGAAAATAAGTTGGGTAAGTTTTCCAATTCAGTCGAACGTATCGAAGCTCTAAAAAAACAATCCGTTGCGCTCAAAGAAGAACTGGGAAAAGTGGCATTTGAACTGTCATCCTTACGTATTCAGTCTGCTAAAAGTCTTATTGAACAGGTGAACAATGAACTTGTCGATTTGAAAATGGAGCAGGTAAAATTCGATGTTTCCATTGTTCAAAAAAAGTCTTTAAGCGGTATTCCGTCCCCGTACGGCGATAGCTGCGAATTTACCAGGAAGGGTATCGATATGGTGGAGTTTATGGCTTCCACCAATCCGGGTGAACCATTAAAGCCGCTGGCAAAAATCGCCTCGACCGGTGAAATCTCACGCTTTATGCTGGCTCTCAAGAGTGCATTTTCAAAGACGGACAATATTCCGATACTTGTTTTCGATGAAATCGATATCGGGGTGGGTGGCAGGTGTGGGGAGGTTATCGGTGAAAAACTGTGGGCTCTGGCACGTGACAGACAGGTCTTATGCATAACCCAGCTGTCGCAATTAGCTGTTTTTGCAGATGCGCATCACGCCATTCGCAAGAACACCGACGGCACGCGCGCTTCTACTACACTGGAAAGCCTGACGGGTGATGCCTTAATCAGTGAGCTTACAATGATGCTGGTTGGTTCTCAATCCTCCGAGTCCTCGGTTAAAAGCATTAAAGAACTGATGCAGAAAGCGGAGGACTGGAAGCGGATATGGATAGAGAAAGCATAATTCTGATTGGCATGCCGGCATCCGGCAAGTCCACCGTCGGCAAAATGCTGGCGGAGGAGTTGGGCTACCGGTTTATTGATTTGGATGTATATATACAAGAAAAAGAACGCCGGTCAATACAGGACATTATTGAAACCGAAGGCGAAGCAGCCTTGATGGAAATAGAGAAAAAGCGCATGTCCGAACTCGACCTTAGTAGGCTGGTCGTCGCTCCCGGAGGAAGCTTGGTGTATTATGATGACCTTATGCTGAATCTCAAGCAGAAAGCCTTAATAATATATCTGAATGAACCTCTATCCGAATTGGAAAGACGTCTAAATGATGCGCCGACACGGGGAATCATCGGGCTGAAACGTAAATCTCTTGCCGAAATATACTCTGAAAGAGCCCCTCTGTACATCCATTATACGGATATAATTATCGATTCAAAAAATCTAACCTGTCCTCAGATAACACAGAAGATTGTCAGTCGGTTACATAGCTTGAGTTAGCGGATTTTGCCGATGCACATCACGCCATTCGTAAGAATACCGACGGCTCGCGCGCTTCTACTACGCCGGAAAGCCTGTCGGGTGATGCCTTAATCAGTGAGCTTACAATGATGCTGGTTGGTACTCAGTCACACGAATCTTCCATTAAAAGCGTTAAAGAGTTAATGTGGAAAGCAGAGAACTGGAGGCGGGGAAATAAATAATAAAAAGAAACATTAAAGATTATTTATCTTTACCATATAGTTATAAGCCATCTCTTGAATTTTATCAGCTCCTATGTAATCTAAGTTCACGATACCACCTTGTCGGTTAATATACTGTACACATGAACGCCATGGTGTCGTAAAAGCCAGTCTGGGATAATCTTCATGGAAATTTTTTAAGGCTTGAAGCATTCCTTGAATAATTTCTTTGTTTCTGCTGTATGCCTCGTCAATTAGGTCAGTACAAGTCTGTTGACTGAGTAAAAGTGTCTCGGTTAACGACCAGGGATTTGTATTGCTGGGTTGATAGGATATATACCCAAACCACCAAAGACGAGAAATTGCATTATCAAATAAACCATCTTTACCGACGACAAAAAATCTTGTTTTTATAGTGTTTTCTCTTGCGTTTTCCATCCAACGGCCGATAACATAATCTTTGAAAACCACGTGAGCGAGATATGACCACATATATTTATTTGTAGCTTGTAATGGAGTCAGTGTTTTAAAGGCATCGTACAATAATTTCGTATTAACAAGGTCATCTTGTGATTTCTCCGTATCACTTGCATTTGG
>JAAYAZ010000062.1 GCA_012719115.1 Dehalococcoidales bacterium | reverse complement strand
GGAAGCTGGAGCCGGGTGGTCAAACGTAAAAACCTGAAGGACAGACTATAATTCGCGGACGTCTGTAAGAAGGGCTTTAATAAATCCTTTTATATCGGCGTTTCGATGGCAGGATATCATTTTATTAGCAAATATGCTTTTCCCGTCATTAACCCCTTTAACGTTAAATTAACATTGATTTGAGATAATATAATAATAGAGCGATAATTAAAGAGCTGATGAAAATAGAAAATGTTCCAACTGTCCGAATTTAATCATTCATAGCAAATATTACTTCTTTGTTTCCGAGCACTCGTTTTTTAAAACCCTCCAGACGATACGGATATAGTATAAATCAAGGGAGAAAAATGATAAATCACGAGTATTTGAACCTAAACGACAGATAGAAAATATATTCGTTTATCATTCAGCATTATAAATATTGGCAGGGTGCCGATAAATATACGACTCCTGTCGTTTCGCAATAAATAAGCACAAAAAGAGGATTCTTAATATGAGAGCATGGTTATACAGATTTATGACCGGCAGGTATGGCAGAGACCAATTCGGGATATTCTTACTCATATCCAGCTACATCCTGCTATTCGCCAGTCTGTTTACCGGTACGGTGTTGACACCTATATTGTATTATATAGGCATAATAGGCATTTTTTACTGTATATTCCGCATGCTTTCAAGAAATATATATAAACGCCGAAGTGAAAATAACAAATTCCTTAAAATTAAAAACAATGTAACCGGTTGGTTCAGGCGAAAGAAAAACCGCATAAAAAACAGCAGGACGCATCGTTTTTTTCCATGCCCCCAATGTGGCGTAACCATTCGCGTACCTAAAGGTAAAGGAAGAATTGAAATCAGGTGTCCGAAATGCGGAAAAACATTTATCAAGAAGAGTTAACGAAGATGTTTGAATATTTGATTAAAAACAACATAAACACAGACTTGCTTAATTTACTGCCCTACCATCTCGGACTTTGTCTTAAACATTATGCTCGACACGCTCGGGGCGAAAAGGATTTCTATACTGAGGAGCAAACAGCATGGTAAATGACCCGTACAGAGTGCTGGGCGTTCCGTCAACGGCAACCGACCAAGAGATTAAAAAAAGCTACCGTAATCTTGCGAGGAAATATCACCCCGATGCGAATCCCGGCGATAAAAGCTCCGAACAAAAGATGAAGGAAATAAATGCGGCATATGACCAGGTAACACGCTACAAACACACCATAGGGAATACAGGCGCAGGTACAAGCGGTTCTTATAGAAGTAACGACCCGTTCGCCGGGTATAGCGGATATGGCGGATTCGGCGGTTATCAACGAAGTGGGACATCCTATCAAAGAGAATCCGCTGAAATGCGCTCGGCACGCAATTATATAAACAGCCGCTATTATCAGGATGCTATATATGTCCTGAATAATATAATGGACAGGAATGCCCGCTGGTATTACTACAGTGCGCTGGCATATGCCGGACTCGGTGACCGTATTAAAGCACAACAATTTGCGCAGAGAGCAGTGCAAATGGAACCCGGCAACCCTGATTATTTTATTTTATTGGTAAGTTTACAAAACCGGCAACAGGCATACGGCCAGGCGACAAGGCGATACAATTCTCCATTTGAAACCTTCGCAAAATTTTTCATAGGATTCTTAGTTTTAAACCTGCTTGCCAGATTTTTAGGCGTTTGTTAGCACAATCCTGAAAGCATTGTTTTCCGAACGTGATTTTCAGGACTGTAAATGCATTTACATAGACATTTATCAGGATTTTAGGAAAGGGAAGGAATCTGACAAGGAAAATATAAACAATGATATAGTATTTGAAATAGAGCTTATCGGAAGATT
>JAAYAZ010000061.1 GCA_012719115.1 Dehalococcoidales bacterium | reverse complement strand
CTATAATGTTGATTATCTGTCCGGATGCTTCACGCGTGGCAAGTTTTAAATCAGCATCTGTAAATAGTGTATCAAGACCTTCGTCCCAGTTTGCCGGTAATTCACTGTTCAAATCCCGTATAAGCTGTTTGTATTCATCGGGATATAAATTCCGATAAGAATGAAAAAGTTTCTGCCAGTTATCCTGTTCTGTTTTACCTTTCTCTATTGCTTTGCGAAAATGAACTAGAGAATCATCGGGGATTTTAAATGGTTCCGAACACTGCCAATTCATCTTTGCCCTGCTCAAAACAACTTCATCAATTCCTAAAGGCTCGCCATGAGAAGAACATTTACCCTGTTTATTTGGGCTGCCGCAACCGATTATTGTTTTACATATGATAAGGCTCGGGAAACGGGATTCACCCTTTGCCTTGTTTATTGCGTCTGAAATTGCATCTATGTCATTTCCATCGACAGGTCCGATAACCTGCCAGCCATAAGCTTTAAACCTGAGCCCGACATCTTCCTTAAAAGTGATATCTGTGCTTCCTTCGATAGAAATATCGTTATCATCATACAGATAAATTACTTTTCCTAATTTTAAAGTGCCTGCCAGTGATGCTGCTTCAGATGTGATACCTTCCATCATATCCCCATCGGAAACAATAGCGTAAGTATAATGGTCGATAATATTATATCCGGGTCGATTGTATCGTTCTGCTAACCATTTTTCTGCTATAGCCATTCCGATACCATTACAGAAACCCTGCCCCAACGGACCGGTTGTCGCTTCTACACCCGGCGTCATCCCAAATTCCGGATGTCCCGGTGTTTTACTGCCCCATTGTCTGAAATTCTTCAGTTCATCCAGCGGCAAATCGTAACCGGTAAGATGCAAAAGAGAATATAAAATCGTAGATGCATGACCTGGAGATAAAATAAATCTGTCGCGATTTATCCACTTAGGGTCTTTAGGATTATGCTTTAAATATTTGTCCCATAACGTATATGCCATAGCGGCCATACCCATCGGTGCACCTGGGTGTCCGGAATTAGCTTTTTGTATGGCATCCATAGAAAGAATGCGAAGGGTATTTATGCATAGTTCGTCGACAGACATCTTCACTTCCGATAAAATATTTTATAAAAAATTACTTAGAATTCTATACTATCACACGGTTTGTTTTCAAATTAGATTATACAAGACCAAATACCGTTAGTTGGCGTCTTCGTTGTTTATTTTATGAATAATTTGTTTTTCTTCATCACAAACATTCATTTCCGTGTTCTGTTTAATGAGAATATTAACAAAAGTTTCCACGATAAACGGGTCTAATTTATTACCGGAAAAGCGCCGCAGTTCTTCAATCGCTTGTTCGACGGAAATATTATTACCGGATTGTGTTGAAGACATCAAGGTATCATAACAATTGGCGACCGATAAAATACGCGCCGCCAGCGGAATGTTTTCACCGCTCAGCCCCGATGGATATCCTGACCCATCATAATTCTCATGGTGATGCAGTATTGCCGGTATGCAATTTACCAGGTCTATTACGTTTTTTAAAATTAGGATACCATCTTCCGGATGTTTTTCGATTATCTGTTTTTCATCAACGGTAAGAAGTGTATTTTTATTTAAGATATTTTCGGGAATGTTTATTTTTCCTATGTCGTGAAGCAAGCCGGCAGAACGGATACATTCAATACTTTCATCGGGCAGTTTCAGGCTCTTTGCAATTGTAATGGCGTAGTTGCTGACATTCTTTGAATGACTGTAGTTGCCATCTATTTTTCCGTCAATAGATGATGCCATTGCGTAAATAGTGGTCAGTGCCTTTGTATTTGAACGGATAGTAGATGCTATCGTCTTTTCATTGTATGTTTTTTTATTATCAGACGATATAAAGGTACAGTTTCTTCCGAATTGTTTAGCAGTATATAATGCTTTATCGGCAGAACGTATAATCTCTTCGTCCATTATACCGTCACCCGGCCAGTTTGAAATTCCGAGGCTTACGGTGATAGGCACTATTTCCAGTCTTGATTGCAATTCTATGGTATTTCTTATGCGTTCGGCAACTTTATATGCGTTCTCGATGTCCGCATTCGGTAAGATAACAGCGAACTCGTCTCCCCCGTATCTAAACGATAAATCCATATCCCTTATTGAGTTATCAATATACTCGCCTACTTTCTTAAGCACATCATCCCCAATTAAATGTCCAAAGTTGTCATTGCAAGACTTAAACAAGTCAACATCCATCATTATAAGAGAGAATGTACCATTTAAACGTGTAGTTCGGGCAATCTCCTGATAAAGCCTTTCATGAAAATGACGATGATTATAAAGCCCTGTTAATTCATCGGTATTGGCTTTAGTGATTGAACGCATATAGGTTTGAGAGTTTTCGAGAACTACACCTACAATATTTGTAATATCTGTTATGAAGTCAATATCACAAAGTGAAATAGGACGTGTATTTTTTATTTCGCTTAGAACAAGTATGCCTACAAGTTTACCCCGACTTTTGAGAGGAAAAAGATATTCCGCTTTAGAATGCAGTAACATGTCTTTCTCTCTTTGCGGTAATTCCTTCAATTCATCTATCGAATCTAATAGCCTTATAATAAGAGGAAAATCCTGCTTGCTTATCCAATTTATAATAGTACTGTCCGGAGCAAGTGATATCTTCTCAAAATAATTTCCGGAATCATTTATTACTTCGTTAGTATGTAAATAGCTGTTTTCGTAGTTACCTGTTTTTTTATTATATAGAATCAAACCGGCAATGCGGGCATTTGTTGCCCCGGTTACAGTGGAAAGCGTCTCTGTTGCCACATCATCAAGAACAAGAATATGACGTATTTTAGTATTAAAGTTCGAGAGCTGATATCGATAGCCGGAATGGTTTTTGAAAAAAACACGTTCTACCAAATTGTTTAATAAAGCGATAATTGGTAAAGATAATAAAAATACCGCTATAAATATTAAGAACAGTATAAGTATAGCTGCTAAAACCGGTACAGACATAAAATAATTTTGGTATGCTATGATTAGAGCTACCGTTAAACCTGAAAGCGCCGTGCTGATTACGGCATAAGTCAAAAAATTGCGGAATAATACTTGTATATCAGGTAAATTATATTTTAAAACTGTATAACCGATTATTGCAGTATTAATAAAAACCGCCACAGTTATCGGCAATGGTTTTAACGCCGGAATAAAAATTGAAACAGAGCTGATAATAATAAAAATAACTAAACCCATAATCAGGTATGCTGTACGATTTCTGTCCGTTGGGTTAAAGGAATTTCTATATCTTTTAATCAATGCTTGTAATGCTATTAACAGAAAGAGTGCTATAAGTGCCGTCAGAATAAAGCCCCAATAATTTATATCGGCATAGAGTAAATTGCCGACAAAGTAAACATTTTCGACAACATATCCCATCAAAGATAGTACCGTTAAAATCAGGACACCGGCGTAACCTGTCCAAACAGCTATATCTCCCTTGCCATTATTGTAGAAACTTACATAGTGATAAAAGGTTACAATTACCAATGGCAATGCCGCAAAGAGCAGACTATTCCAAAATATAATATTTTCCGGTGAGGCTGCGGTGTTATACAGCGACATTACTGCTAAAAAGCACCATATTATAGATGAAAAAATAACTAACGAAAATATTTTATGGGTGTTTTTTTGATGTTTGGTTATAAATAATAATAGAAGGATTATTAAACAAAGACAGCTAATCAGGGGTATAAGAGCCCATACATTCACTGAATAAAAGTCCTTTTCTTTATAAGCTTAACGCCATCGATATATTTCATTGCGATAGTTTAATTATCACTGCAGGTATAATGTTTGTCAATACGATTTCAGAGCAATTACATACCCAAACTTGTTATTTTCCAAACTCCGGCTAATTTATGCATTTCCGGCTATATTTGAATTAACCCGCTTTTAATAGCTAAAACAACAGCATGTGCCCTGTCATTGGCATTCAATTTACGTAGTATGGCACTGACATGATTTTTTATGGTCTGTTCACTTATAGACAGGCTCTGGGCTATTTGTTTATTGGTATTTCCATCGGCTATATATTGCAATATTTGTTGCTCTCTTTTAGTCAAAGCAGCTACTACATGTTCGGCTTGTGAGCTGATGGCAGTAATATCTTCAAATTGTTTTAAGACCTGTTGTGCTATGTTAGGCCGGCTTAAAAACGTTTCGTTAATCGGGTATTCACCTCTTGACGCTCTATTTATGGTATTTATAAGTTCTTCTGAAGAAGCGTTTTTGTTTAGACAGGCTACCGCTGCACTTCTGATAACATTGAATAGCTCTTCATCATTCGGGTCCGGGCTTAAAATAATAACCTTAGTGTTGGGGAAGTTTCGGGCAATTTTTTTTCCCAGTTCAAGTCCGCTGTGAGAGGCAAGGTCGGAACCAAGCAATACAATGTCGGGTGATTGTTCTTCT
>JAAYAZ010000265.1 GCA_012719115.1 Dehalococcoidales bacterium | reverse complement strand
TTTTTCATAACCGAGCACGACCCCGGCCCCATAGCAATCTGCCCCGGAGACAAACAAGACATTTTCCGCACCGATCCGATCTCGCAGGAAGCGCGCAAAGATATCTGCGTGTAAAAAGTACCCTCCGATATGATGAAAATATAACTCTTTTTCTCCGTACGGCATACCGCCGGTTATAAGCGCCCTTTTCGGAAATGCGGGCCTTGATAAGTCGTTTACACTCATATTCGTTCCTCTCCGCTCATAAAAAGTTCGTCAATTACGCTTAAAAAGCGGTCAAAATCCCTTTTCCGGACTTTGACCGCTGATTCTTATAGCTTAATACGTGAACCGCTATTTATGAATACAACAACAAAGCCCGTCGCCGCTAAAGACTGCGCGTTGCTGCTGATGCTTATTCATAATAATCACACATATATTTAGCATGGTCGGGCTTTGCCTCCTTTGTTTTAAACTTTCATCACTTTATCACAATCTTATCAGTAAATCAATTATTTATACAATATATTAATTTACCGCTTCGCTAAGGGGTCAGCCCATAGGTACGATTTTTCTACCAATTTCCCTCAGCAGTAGACTTTGCGGGTCAGTTCCTGAATACAGCTACCGGCCCGACTGTGATGCTATTATCGTTTTCAATCCGACCGAAAACAATGACAATAGCCTTGCCGTCCGATTCCGAGCAAAGCATCAAAGCACCATGAGACCCCATGCGTAACAGCCATTTCTCACGTGAATATGGTGGGTTGTTGTGTGAGCCTTAATCCCGAATACCTCTTCATACAAAGCAAGTGCAGCGTCAAGCTCTTTCTCGCTGCCAACATGCTTTACGACGTGTTGCATTTAGTTAATCCTCCTGAAAAAACAAAAAAGCGAAAGACTTTTCGCCTTTCGCTTGACTTTCAATGCTTATTCAAATGTTTTATTATCTGCATTATTATTAGTCGTCTAAAAATCTTTTAAGTACCAAAGGATCTTCCAGCATATATTTCTCCTGATACTCAATAACATGGAACGAAAACAGAATTCTCTCTCTGAGCAGACTGTTTTCCAGGCTCTGACCAATAAGTTCCTCAATTTTATTAATTTTATTGTACAAGGTATTTCTGTGTACATACATAAGCTTCGCCGCCTTAACCGTATTGCAGTTATTGGTAAGGTATACATACAGGGTGTTAGTCAGATCAGTACTGTATTTCTTGTCGTAACGCTTTATTGTTATCAGAGCCGGATGACACAGATATATCAAATTCCCGTTATGATAGTCATTATCCGCACAGAGGTCTATTGCATGGTAAATACTGGCCTCTTCATAATAAAATATACGCTCCTCCGGATTCGTACGAAATACCTTGCACAGCCGTATTGTTGCCTTGGTCTGCACGTATATCGGATGCAGCGAGGTAAGAAATTTTGAATAATTTCCTATCGCCATGTATGCATCATAGAATTTCAGTATCTCCATCAGCTTTTCTCTGTCGAATTCAAGCCTTGCGTTATGGCTTGTTTTTTTGGCAAGGATTATTATATCGTTTTTGTATACCGTAATACAGCTCTGTGGAAATATCTGCTCAATCTGACTGATGGCATAATTCCAGGGAATTGCTTTTTTGCGCTCCTCAAAAGACATTACAAGCGTATGATAGTACTTAAACGTCATTGCCGGAATTAACTTCTGCCTGTGCTCGAGTTCTTCCTGGTCCATCAGCCTGCGCTCAATAAGATCTGCAATGAATGCGGCGATTTCGGTATTTGCCGCATAATGACTCGTTGTGCTGCTCAGGAAATAGCGCTGCACATATTCAGCTAATTCGAATGTAAGGAATGAATAATACTCCTCGGCGTCGGGGCCCCGGAGTGTAACTATAACCCGTGCAACAAGGTTCCCGTTGTAATATATACGCCTGATGATAGTGCGGTTACCGGTGCACGAGGAAACATACTCTAATTGAGGAGCAAACGGATTGGTTAACCGCGTTTCCTCCTCAACCAGAGAGCACACAGTTTCGTAGGAAAGGAAGCCGTTTTTCACCAGCTCCTGTAAAAAGACGTCATCAAAATCCTCAGGCACACAGCCCGCCAGCATTTTGAAACCCATGTTCAGAATAACGACGGGATTTTTCAGCATTTCATAGCCCTTTTCGGCCAGCTTTTGTATCCCCTTTTCCGACAGTATTTCCCGAAGTTCTTCTGTCCACTTGATGTAACTGCTCAGCACCTGCTGTACTTTATTGTAAAGCGGTATAAGAGAGAGTGAGAATATGAAAATATTAGCATTTTTCTGGCTCAAGAGCGGGGTCAATTCTTCTGAGTCGCCGGCACTCATTAATGTGACGGGACCTTCTTCGGGTAGGTGCTTATATGCCTCAAGTACGTTTTCCGGGCTTCCTATATATAAGTATTTGGTTGATAGCTCAGTATCCTTGTCGAGCAATAGTATTCCCTCTAAGGCCTCAAGCCTTTTCGGACAGTATTGGCACGAATCAGGTTCGAACGAATCGGATATAGCAGAATCGGTACGGCTAATATTGCATTTCACCTCCTGAAATACTGGCAGGTGGGTTGTAATCCGTCCCCCTGCATTGTGCATAATACACGAAGGTCTTTTTTATTATGATCGAGATGGCGGCGTATTACGTTTAAAGCTTGTACAATCCGTTAATGCCAAAGCTTCCTTGCTACTATCTACTATATCCTTTTTCAGTTTAATTTCAATGAGTTGCGTCACTTTATTTGTCATTTACATCAAAATATGCGTGTTGTGCACTCTGCACATATATCATTCGCTTATATATGTTCACTCTACATGATGCTTTTTATAATCACTCGTTGTTATAATTAGCTTATATAGCAAAGGAAAGATGCTTTCAAATTGCACAGCATACAACCGGTTGCAAGAATCATCAACTCAAAAGGAAGTGAAGCCTTGAGTATTCGCAAATGCGCTGAAAGCGATATAGCGTTCCGGCGTCTCAGCGAAATCTACCGAGACCGGGAGAAAGAACTGCTCAGTTTTCGCAAAAAGGGGGGAAAGATTGTCGG
>JAAYAZ010000060.1 GCA_012719115.1 Dehalococcoidales bacterium | reverse complement strand
CCGCAGGCAATACACTTGGAGGCATCGAATGATATCAGACGGGTTTCAAAATCGAGTTTGAAAGCTTTGGTAGGGCATACTGTTACACACGCACCGCAATGCGTGCATTTGTCCTCGTTTCGCATCACATTTTGCGCCAGTGACTGTATGCGTACACCTGTTTCCGTAAGATATTTTACACCTTTATCATAATCGGTTTGTTCACCTCGGACCTCGATAACCATTAAACCTTCGGCATCCGGTATAATAGATGCCTTCATAATATTTAATTCAAGGTCATAGTCTTTAATAAGGTGATAGACTATCGAACGGTCTACCAGCCGAACAGGAAAGTGTAAAACTATTTTTTTTGAAACAATCATTTAAATGACCTCGCTAAATAAGACTAATCCGGAATAGGGCGTTCATTCATAGGCTTGGTATTTAAACCGGATTCAATCCCCGGAATCAATTCTGCGGGCTCTGTTAAAGGAAAACGCCCGCTCTTTATCCAATCCTTCAAAGTATCGGCGATTATTAAAGCACGCGAATAGCTTGACAACGATGCGGTTGGTACTTGTTTACCATCGATTTCAACTTTGCCGCTCTTTAAATCGGCATAACTAACTTCCGCTAAAGTATTGGAAATCATATTTGGATAATCGGAAGAGTAATCTATAACGGGAGCAACTATATCGGTATCCGTTACAGTTGTATATTCAAGTATCTCCTCTGAAAGAATAGGGATAGGAATACCCACCCCGACTGTAAGTGTAGCGCCGTAACCCATCATACTGGTACCCCGCAGCCAGTAGGAATTCATTTGCTTCAAATCGCCTATCAGGGCAAGCGTTCCCGAACCACAGACCGGAACACCTTTTTCATTTCGAGGAGCGCTCGGGTTATGCTGAGTGCCATTCCAGGCAACGAAACCAACGCCTCCGCCTAAAAATATTTTAGTCCCGATGCCTATAGTTTTATAATAAGGGTCGTTTAATAAAGGTGATAATTGCCCCGATGTAGAATAATTGATATTGCCCATATTGGGTTTTAAGATGCCCATATAGGTATAAATTACCTTTGAAGACAAGTTTATGGCTGCGTTATAATTCTGGTATGCATTGCGCGGATTAAACAATACCGCTTCGTTTAAGTCCTTAATGTTAATAAGTGTTTCGAGTTTCTTACGTGGATAGCAATCAGTCCCGTATGCCGCTACCGACAATCTTATATCTTTCCCGGCTACCAGATCCTCTATCACATGCCCGCCGCCATATTTAAACTCACCCGGATAGATTTTGTTTCTGGGATCGTCATCAGGAAGAGCATTGGCACCTATCAGTAAATCGGTTGCCGCAAAACCGGCATAAGCATTGACATCGTTCAGGTAGGCCTTTCCACCCCCCAGTTTAATACGGGGATTGGAATGCCCGATATTGAAATAAGCACCGGATGAACACATCGGGCCGAAAGTACCCGTTGTTACAACATCTACTTCTTTGGCTGCCTTTTTAACGCCCTTTTCTCTGGCGATATCTATTATTTCTTCCGCATTAACTACTACAGCCTCACCTTTTTTAATTTTCTCGTTAATTTCCTCGATTGTTTTTGACATGTTACAGGCTCCTAATAAATATCAAAGCAATTCTAAAGCTATAATGCGGGAATACGTAAATAAATGATAAACTGTAAAGGAAAGCTTGTCAATTTAAGAACTTTGTATGCTATTTTGGCAAACATGTTAAAACAATTATATAAAATGAGCTAATAGTTTTTGCCCCAATATCATCGATAAAATGATATAATAAATCCGAGAAATATTTTAACGGGGTGTTTATGATGCAGATAGGGAAGGATATATTATCAGTTTACAATGTATCCAATAAACTGGGAACGAAATTCATCGGAAAAAGAATTGTAATTTATCCTCAACTTGAATCAACGATGGAAATTGCAAAGATTGCCGCTTCAAAAGGCGTCCCTGAAGGAACAGTCATTGTTGCCGAAGAGCAGACATCAGGCAAGGGGCGGCTTGATAGAATATGGATATCTCCAAAGGGATGTATCTCCCTATCCATTATTCTATATCCGGACATCAAACATTTACCATCATTGGTGATGGTTACATCTGTTGCCATAATACGTACTATAAAAAAGATAACAGGCATAAAAGCTACTATCAAATGGCCTAATGATATACTTATCAGCAGCAAAAAAGTCGGGGGTATTCTTATTGAAGGCACTATCCAACATATCAATGTCGGGTATGCTGTAATCGGTGTCGGATTGAATGTCGATTTTAATATCAAGGACTATCCAGAAATAGAAGATATAGCTACAACGTTATCCGATGAAAAAGGTAAATATATATCACGTATAGATATTATCCGTACGTTTCTTGTTGAATTTGAAAAACTGTATTTATTGGCGGATGATACATCTATTGTTTACCGGGAATGGCGCGAAAATATGGATACAATAGGCAAAAAAATATCAGCTAAATCAGGCAACGATGTTTATGAAGGTATAGTTGAAAACGTAGCTGAAGATGGAAGCTTGATTATAAAGACGCCGGATGGCGAAACAATAAACTTTACAGCAGGGGATGTTACCTTAATTGAATAAGATAACATCCCTTTTATAACAATTATTTACTTATCTTCTTTTTTCATAAACATTGATATCAGGTCAATAGGCAACGGGAATACCAGCGTACTGTTTTTCTCCGAAGCAATTTCGGTCAAGGTCTGTAGATAGCGTAACTGCAATGTTACAGGTTCTTTAGCAATAATAGTTGCCGCGTCTGCCAGCTTTTGAGAAGCCTGAAATTCTCCTTCGGCATGTATTATCTTGGCGCGTCTTTCTCTTTCAGCCTCCGCCTGCGCTGCCATAGACCGTCTCATTGTTTCAGGCAGCTCAACTTCTTTGATTTCCACAGTACTGACTTTTACTCCCCAGGGGTCGGTATGCTCATCAATTATCGATTGCAGCGTCTGATTGAGTTTTTCTCTTTCCGCCAATAGTTCGTCAAGTTCCGATTGTCCCAGCACATTTCTTAGAGTGGTTTGTGAAATCTGCGAAGTAGCTCTGATGTGGTCAAGTACTTTTACTACCGATGCCTCAGGGTCCACAACACGGAAATAGATAACGGCATTGACTCTAACCGTAACGTTATCCTTGGTAATAACTTCCTGTGAAGGTACATCCATGGTTATAACACGCAAATCCACTTTAACCATACGGTCGATAAAGGGGATTAAAAAAAACAAACCGGGCCCTTTACCGCCTATCAGACGTCCAAGCCTGAAAATGACACCTCTCTCATATTCAGATACAACTTTTACCGACATAAAAAGAATTGCCAACACAGCAACAACTATAGGAACAATTGTGTAAAGATTATCCATCAGTTACCTCCCTGATTACTATTTTTTGAAACATATAGAATGAGACCGTCAGTCTTTTTAATAATTACATATTCTCCTGGTTCGGCAGCACCGCTGTCAATTTTAGCCTGCCATATCTCACCCTCAACAAATACCGTGCCTTCCGGATTCAACCCTTTTCGTACTACTGCAGATTTACCTATTAAGTCCTCTCTGCCGGTAGAAACCTGATTTTTATGAGCAGCTATAATACGTTCAATAACAAATACCAGCAAAAAAACGGATATCGTTACAATTACTACAATAAGCCATATATCCACTGATTATTTAAGCCCCCCATTGATATTATTTTAAAAAAAAGGGCACCCGAGATTGTATACTCCTAGAGTATAAACTGATTAGCGATTATCTGCAACCTAATAAAGTTATTTTTACTTGTATATAAAGCTATATTTAGTGTAGAATTTACACACTAATATTATGAAGGATAAATAAATTATGAAAGCAGAAAAATGCAAGGGTTTTAAAGACCTGACGCCCGATGATATGCGGGCTTTTCGTTTTGTAGAGGACACTTTTCGTGATTGTTGCCTTGGTTGGGGCTATGATGAAATTCGTACGCCAACCCTCGAGTATTTATATCTTTTTACATCGGTCGGAACATTGACTCCGAACATGCTGGAGAAGGTTTATTCATTCCTCGATTGGGATGGCTGGAGCGGAGAAAGGGTCGTGCTTAAACCGGACGGCACAATACCGACGGCAAGATATTATATTAACAATAATATAAGCGGACTGGCTCGACTTTTCTATGTTACCAACTTATTTATGTTTGAAGAAACGGGTAAAAAATCAAGAGAAAAGTGGCAATGCGGCGCAGAGCTTGTCGGTGTCAACGGAGCGCTGGCGGATATTGAGCTCTTATCTCTCTCTATTGATGTAATAAGACAACTCGGCCTTTCGGATATCAAGATAAAATTATCCCACGCAGGCTTGATAAAAGCACTATTGGATGGCCTTGAATTGAGCACAGAAGAAAAAATGAGCATTTTCTCGCGCATACTGGAGGGTGATTCCGCAGCCCTCGATATTTTAAAAATGGAGAAGCCCGAGACTGCTGAAATCCTTAACCTGCTTTTAGGACTAAAGGGAAAATCCTCCGGCTTTTTAAAGAACATCAAGGCGTTATCTGAAAAAAATCTGGCTAATATTTCCGAACCTCTTGATAATTTCATCTGCATTGTGGAAAAATTGGAAAAACTCGGTATCGATTACAGGATTGACCTTGCATCCGGTAAAGGTTTTGAATATTATACCGGCTTGATATTCCATTTATTGATAGGCCAGAATGTAATCGGCGGCGGCGGAAGATACGATGCCCTTATCCCCCAGATGGGTGGACAGACAACACCGGCAGCCGGTTTTGCTTTCTATATGGACCAGTTGATGAAACTGATCGAACCTGAATCACTTGCGGAACTTGATTCCAACAAAATTCTTGTCAGTATTGCACGTGATAAAATGGAGGAAGGCTTTAGCCTAGCAGAAATTCTGCGTGACTTTGGATATATCGTCGTTTTACAACTGGAAGATGAGAAAAAAACAGATTGTGGGTGGCGTCTGGAAATTGTTAATGAAAGCCCCAGGTTTATCCTGACCGATAGTGGAAATGGTGAAATATCGAAAACTGATGACGTCTGTGATATATTAAAACTATTGGGATGTGTTGAAGATGTCGCTTAATATTGCTCTACCCAAGGGTAGATTACTGAACAGTACCGCCTCTTTACTTGAAAGAGCGGGCTGGGAATTGGATGGATATAACGATAAGTTACGCTATTATCGATTAAAGTCAGCCAAATTCCCGGATATTAAAATCAAGGTATTACAGGAAAAAGATATTCCTATACAGATTGCGGTCGGCAATTACGACCTCGGTATATGCGGTCTTGATTGGACAGAAGAATTATTGGTCAAATATCCAAGTAGTTCTGTTCTAAAAATTGCAGACTTGGGATACGGCGATGGCGCTTTATATGCCGCCGCTTTACCGGGTGATTTAACGGATCCCGAAAAACTGGCTTCCAGAAAATCAATTACCCGTATCGCCGGCGAGTATCCCAACCTTGCTGAAACACTTGCAGGGAAATTGCGTCTTAAACGTTTCAGTATTTTCCCGTTGTGGGGTGGCGCCGAGGTTTATCCGCCGGAAGACGCTGAAATTGTACTGCTTCCCCGTAAATCGGAAAGGGACATTCTGGACGCCGGTATGGTACCCATTCTGAAAGTCGTGGATTTTAAAGCATACCTTATTGCCAACAGCGATAGCCTAAAAACAAAAAATATGGCAGGGGTTTTGTCTTCGCTCACGGACTTAATTGATTCTAATAGGGAAATACCTAAGACCTTTCATTTTATCAAAGAAAAAGATGTGCCGTCGGCAAAGGCATTTATCGAAGTAGATGACGATATTGTCAGACTGGCTTTACCTGACGGGCATCAGCAGTCGCACGTTTGCCGTATTTTTGACAAAGTAGGCATAAAAGTGAATGATTATCCTTCTCAAACAGGAAACCGTAGACCGGAAAGCAATCTGGACGGTTATTTTATAAAGGTTATCCGGCCGCAGGATATGCCATTGCAAATAGCTAATGGTAATTTCGACATTGCAATAACCGGCAGAGATTGGCTTATTGACCATAAATATCAATTCCCTAACAGCCCGATAAAGGAGCTTTTAGACCTTAAATACGGTTGGGTAAAAATTGTAGCAGTAATAGATGAAAAAGTGCCGGTAGAAGATATTAAATCGTGGTGGCAATATTGTAACGACAAGCAAATAGTGTGCCGGGTAGCTACGGAATATACAAATATCGCGGACCGCTACGTACGGGATAACCGTATAGACAGATACCGCATTATTCCTACGTGGGGGGCGACTGAAGGATTTATACCTGAAGATGCGGATTTGTTAATCGAAAACACCGAAACAGGCGGTACCATTGCCCGCCATAACCTTAGAATTATAGACAAGCTATTCGAATCTACCGCCTGTCTGATAGGCAGTACAAGAAAGATATCCAACGACCGTAAAAGTAAAAGAATGCAATTTTTAATAGATGCTTTAACCAAGGCTATGGAGATGCCTTAAAATGAAAATAATAAATGGCTTTAAAAAAGCCAAAGCTTTGCTTTCAAGAAAGGTTATATCAACGGAGTATACATTATCTCCGGCATTTAAAAGCAAGCTTATTGAAATGTACGGAACAGACCAGCCTGAACAGGTTGTCAGGCAAATAGTCGAAGCCGTACGCGTACAGGGTGATAAAGCTATACGTGAATATACTCTAAAAATTGACGGGATAGAATTATCAAACATTAAAGTATCCGAGCGTGATATTAAAGAAGCATGCTACGGTCTTGATCCCGACCTTTATGAAGCACTGGAAGCAGCTGCCAAACAAATCCGAGCCTTTCATACCTCCCAGAGGGATGCGTTATTCAGCGGTTTTGAAAAAATGGGAAACGGCACTATAGCGCGCCCGTTGGAAAGGGTTGGGGTGTATGCTCCCGGAGGGACTGCCAGCTATCCTTCTACAGTATTGATGACAGCGATTCCCGCCAGAGTCGCCGGCGTTAAGCAGGTAATACTGGCAACTCCGCCCGGTAAAGACGGCAAAGTACCGGCAGCAACTCTTGCTGCCGCACATATCGCTGAGGTTGACCTTGTTTTCTGCATTGGAGGAGCTCAGGCTATCAGCGCGCTGGCTTACGGAACAGAATCGGTTCCCGCTGTTGATAAAATATGCGGACCGGGTAATATATTTGTTATGCTGGCAAAGAAACAGGTTTACGGGTCAGTAGATATCGATGGTTTGCAGGGTCCCAGTGAAGTTCTTATAATTGCAGATATTAAAGCCAAAGCAAAGTTTTTGGCTGCTGAAATTTTAGCACAGGCGGAACATGATACTTTGGCTTCGTCAATACTTATTACAGATTCTCCTTCACTGGCTACTGCCATCGAAAGAGAAGTCGATACACAATTACAGGAATTAAGCAGATGTAAGATTGCTTCGGAATCCTTAAAAAATAACGGAATAATAATAGTTGTTGACAGCATGGAAGAGGCAATTGAACTGTCCAATCTGTATGCACCTGAGCATCTTTGCCTTGATATGGCAGATTCGGAAGCATACCTTGATAGAATCACTAATGCCGGTTGTATATTCTATGGATATGCTCCTACCGTTGCTATGGGTGACTATGTGGCAGGACCGAGCCATGCCTTACCTACCGGAGGTACCGCGCGTTTTGCTTCCCCGCTTAATATATCCGATTTTATTAAATATACAAATAGGGTTAAAATAACCAGGGAAGAACTGGAGAAATATGGACCCGTGGCGATGACTATCGCTGAAGCGGAAGGACTGCAGGCACATTCTAAAACAGTCGATGTGCGCTTATCGGAGAGTTAAATTAAAAGAGGAATTGAAATGTCGGAAGAAGGAATCGAAAAGTTTGTCAGGCCTGATTTAAAAAGTTTTGGTGGTTATGCAGCCAGTAAAGCACCTGAGACATTAAAAGGAAAGGTAAGCGTTTCGGTAGAAGAAATTATAAAATTGGACGCCAATGAAAATCCTTATGGTTGTTCGCCAAAGGTAAAAAAGGCTATTGCGGATTATTCGGGAATACATGTATACCCTGATTCCGGACAGCAGGAACTGAGACGCCATTTGCAGGATTATACCGGTGTTCCTATGGAGCACATTGTTGCCAGTGCCGGAAGCGACCAGCTTATCGATTTGTTGATGAGGTTATTCGTTAGCAAGGGAGATGAAGTTATCAATTGTGTTCCGACCTTTGCCATGTTCCAGTTCTTTATCAATCTGGCAGATGGAACTACGGTAAATGTACAAAGAGATGAAAACTTCATGGTGGATGTAAAAGAGCTTAAAAAAGCAATCACTCCCAGGACCAAGTTGATACTACTGGCAACTCCTAATAATCCTACCGGAACTATTATGCCGAAAGAGGACATCCTTGAAGTATTGGATATAGGATTACCGACACTGGTTGACGAAGCATACTTTGAATTTACCGGCGAAACAATGGCGCCGCTGGTCGGAAAATATAAGAACTTAATGGTACTAAGAACATTCAGTAAATGGGCCGGTCTTGCCGGTTTGAGAATAGGTTACGGGATGTTCCCGGTTGAAATAGCAAATTATCTACTGCGCATAAAAGAACCTTATTGTGTAAATGTCATCGCACAGCTTGCCGCCATCGAATCTGTTAAAGATAAAGATTATCTGATGGAGAAAGTCAAAATCATCTCTTCAGAGCGTGATAATCTGTTTAATTTGTTGCAGCAAACTGGCTGGCTTAAACCGTTTCCCTCAAAAGCAAACTTTATTCTATGTGCCGTTTTGAAAGGAAGGGCGAAAGATATTCAGCAGAAACTCGAAGAAATGGGTATTCTGGTTCGTTATTTTGATACGCCGTTGCTTAAGGACAGCTTGAGAATCAGCGTCGGTAAACCGGAGGAAAACAAAATGCTTGTTCAGGCTCTAAATAAAATAGGGGAGGCGTTATAAAATAATGAGAACTTCCAGTATTAAAAGAGAAACCAGGGAAACAAACATTAATCTAGAAATGAATCTGGACGGTTGCGGTGATTATGAAATATGCACCGGAAACCGTATCTTCGACCATTTGTTATCACAGTTATCGAAGCACAGCTTAATTGACATAACACTTTCCGCGACCGGGGATGATATCCACCACCTTGTTGAGGACGTGGCTATATGTATGGGTAAAGCTTTATGTGAATCGCTGGAAGATAAACGAGGTATAACCCGTATGGCTGATGCCAGCGTTCCGATGGATGAGTCGCTGGCCTTTGTCGCGGTAGACTTAAGTGGTAGGGGATACTCGGTACTGGATATGCAGTTTAATGATAATGATATGTTCGGGTTTCCAACAGACCTCGTCCGTCATTTTTTGGAGACACTGGCTATCGAAGCCAAAATGAATCTGCATGCCAGAGTCGTCTACGGAACTAACGACCATCATAAAGCAGAAGGAACATTTAAAGCGCTGGGAAGAGCACTGGGAGCTGCAATCAGAATTGACCCCAGAATGTCTGACGAATTACCCAGCACTAAGGGGCAGCTTTAAGTAGGTATTTGTGCTTAGTGATAATGACAAATTACTTAACTGGCATTGCAATCTCATTCCCAATAGGGAAGTCGAACCAATACCCGCAATGTCCTTTATTTATCCCGACCTGTATATGTAATTATTAAAGCATAGCTCTGATAATATTGAACGGCAGAGATTGCCGCGTCGTCCCGAATAAATTGCGACTCCTCGCAAGACGATTTCTATTGTCATACTGAGTTCGCACATTAGCTACGCTAAGTATAAATGGTGGTCGGACGAAGTATCCAGGGTGGGGTTAATCCGGCGTTTCCCGCCTGATACCGTAGATACCTTT
>JAAYAZ010000059.1 GCA_012719115.1 Dehalococcoidales bacterium | reverse complement strand
TCAGTTGCTTCAAGGGCTGCAGCCGCTGTTGCAGCCTGTTTATCGGGGCTTCCGTTCAGGAAGCGGAGGCGATTGTCTATTACCTCTACCGGAATGAAGATAAACTGCAGCGCTTTCTTGAAAACTACTCTACGTGGAGAGAAAAGGTAAAGAAATCCGGCGACCTCTTCAGAAAACCGGAACAGGATGATAAAAGCAGGAATATCGGCGACCTAGCTGCGTATGCGCGCCTCAAAATCCCCTGCCCTTTTTTACAGAATGATGTCTGTTCCATCTATGAGGTGCGCCCTTATGTCTGCGCCGGTTTGATAGTTACCACCCCGCCCGAATGGTGCGACCCCGACCATCCGAAGCACAGCGAGAGAAAAAGATATATCATACAGCAATCCGCTCTGGCAGACCTCACATTCTACTGGAAAAATCTAAAAAAACCGGTCTGGTCTTTTATGCCGATAATGGTCTATGATATCCTCGAATACGGATTAAAAGGGATTCCCGGAATATCTAAAATGGGAGACTTGCTTTCGCGCTATGCATACGACCGGGATGTTCAGGATGTAATCAGCCGGTATCGTAATTCGTCTGTCTAGTTTATCGGATGTCCCGTACGGCGATTATAAAAAATCAAGACCGAATAAAGACAGTTAACAAATCCCTCGCAAATTGACATAGTTCTTAAGCCAACCCTATAATTATTCCAGTTATTTTTGTATATATTTTTAGAACAAGGAGAAAGAGGAAAATGGCAATCATTAATTTTGGCGGAACGGATGAAGAAGTAGTAAAGCGCAGTGAGTTCCCGATTGAAAAAGCCCGTGAAGTATTGAAAGACGAGACCATCGCCATACTCGGCTACGGCATACAGAGCCCGGGACAATCGTTGAATTTGAAGGATAACGGCTTCAAGGTTATTATCGGACAATCGAAGCAATTTCCGGAAGACTGGGACAGGGCTGTTAATGACGGCTGGGTACCCGGTGTCGACCTGTTCGAAATCGAGGAAGCCTGCGAAAAAGGCACCATCATCGAGGTACTGGTAGCCGATGCGGCACATAAATATGTCTGGCCTACTATTGTAAAGCACCTTACTCCCGGCAAGGCTGTTTATTTCTCGCACGGTTTTTCCATCGTTTACAAAGAACAGACAGGCATTATCCCTCCCAAGGATGTCGATGTGATTATGGTAGCTCCTAAGGGTTCGGGCACCTCGCTGCGCCGCAACTTCCTTTCGGGCGAAGGAATCAATGCCAGCTTCGCCGTATTCCAGGATTATACCGGTAAAGCTAAAGAGCGCACCATCGCCATCGGCATCGGTATCGGCGCCGGTTATCTCTTCCCGACCACTTTCGAAAAAGAGGTTTACAGCGATTTGGTCGGCGAGCGCGGTGTCTTGATGGGAGCACTTGCAGGCATTATGGAAGCGCAATATGACACCTTAAGGGCTCACGGACATTCACCCAGCGAAGCCTTCAACGAAACAGTGGAAGAACTTACCGAAAGCCTTATCCGACTGGTATCCGAAAACGGTATGGACTGGATGTATGCAAACTGTTCCGCTACCGCCCAGAGAGGCGCACTGGACTGGAAACCTAAATTCAAGGAAGCAGTTATGCCGGTATTTAAAGAACTGTACGAAAAAGTAGCCGACGGCTCCGAAACGGCACGCGTTATCAGCGCCTGCGGAGGCCCCGACTATAAGAAACAACTCGGCAAAGAACTCTCCGAAATGGGCAATTCCGAGATGTGGCAGGCCGGCAAAGCCACCCGTTCATTAAGACCGCACGAAAAAGCCAAGGCTAACTACGACACCGCCAAAGGCATCGGCGGCAGAAAAAACAACTAATTACCCTCTTAAGTTAATTATGTCTTGTATCCCCTCCTGTAGAAATTACGGGAGGGGATTTTTTATTGTCATGCAACCCCTGTAAATATTATTTTCTGTCCTTTTTGTTTTACACTTATACTTAGTTATGTTATAATTGCTCGTAATTTATGCAATACAGGAGTTAAGATTTGGACAGCCAGACAAAGGCAAACATCATCAATGAGTTCAAGCTTCATGAAGGCGATACAGGCTCGACAGAGGTACAGATAGCTGTTTTAACTGCCAGAATCAAGCAGTTGACGCGTCATATGACCGACAATAAACATGACAATCACACCAAACGCAGCCTGCTTACTCTTATCGGACAGAGAAGACGTTTGCTCGCCTATCTCAATAAAGAAGATGTAAACCGCTATAAGAGCCTTATTGAGCGACTCGGCTTACGTAAATAAGTCCTTAAGTAAGTTCTTGTAAAGCAAATAAGGAGAATCTAGTGACTACATCTCAATCTTTTGAGCGCATTATTTGCGGCAGAAAACTAACTTTAGAAACAGGTAAATTGGCATGGCAGGCCGGGGCTGCGGTTACCGTTCGTTACGGAGACACCGTTGTTTTATCAACTGTCTGTGTTGCCCCCAAGGCAAGAGAAGGCACAGACTTCCTTCCGCTGACCGTCGATTACGAGGAAAGAATGTATGCTGCCGGCAAAATTCCCGGCGGCTTTCTGCGCCGTGAAGGACGCCCCAGCGAAGAGGCTATTTTAACCGACAGGTTGACGGACCGCCCGTTACGTCCGCTTTTACCGAAGGCATGGCGCCGTGAAATTCAGCTTATTTCTACAGTTTTAGCCGTAGACAAGGAAAACGACCCGAGTATATTATCCGTTATCGGATGCTCGGCAGCGTTAAGTTTATCATCCGTTCCTTTCGAAGGGCCGGTAGGCATCGTGCATGTCGGTTATATTGACGGTGAGCTGGTAGTAAACCCGACTATGGTTGAACTGCAAACCAGCAAGCTGGACCTGATTATCGCCAGCACTAAAAAAGCTGTCATCATGATGGAAGCGGGAGCCAATGAAATTTCCGAAGACATCTTTGCCCAGGCAATAAGGCTGGGGCACGAAGCCAACCAGGAAATCATCGCTCTGCAGGAAGAAATGGCTCAGGCTCTGGGACAACCTAAAGAGGAAGCGCCGGTTATTGAAATCAGCGCAGAGACCAAAGAAGCGGTTTCC
>JAAYAZ010000058.1 GCA_012719115.1 Dehalococcoidales bacterium | reverse complement strand
CTTAAGGAGAGCGCGTTTTGTCCTACGCTGAAGTCAGTGTTAACTCACCGGTTTATCATAATCGCACATTCAGCTATTCTATTCCCGACGGAATGGACATTTGTCCCGGACAGGCTGTCTGGGTCCCTTTCGGTAATAAAACCCTGCAGGGCATAGTAACCTCGATCGAAAAACTTCCGGCAGTCGAAGAGACCCGGGATATCGGCGCAGTTATCGAGCCTCCCCTGATACTATCAACACAACAACTCAAACTCGCCCAATGGATAAGCGATTATTACCTGTCCCCTCTTTTTGACGCCTTATCTACCATGCTGCCCCCCGGATTCGAGCGTAGAACCATCGCATATATTTATCCTGCAAAAGACTTCGAGAAAAGCCAACCTTCCAACCTGACGGCGGAGCAAACAAAAATCATCGACCTGCTACGTCAAAAAAACAGGCTTTCAATCAAAGACCTGGAAAAATCATTTGGGGTTAAGACGGCACAAGCGGCAATTTCACGGTTGATATCACGCAACCTGATTACAAAAAGCTATGAAACCGCACCGATAAGGGTCAAACCGAAAAAAGAAACCTATATAGAGTTGGCGATAGACAGTGCTGCAGCAGAGGAAGAAATACAACGCTTATATGCAAAAAGAGCAGCAAAACAGGCGGAAGTGCTTGAATTCTTAATGGAATCGGGAACTGCTGCCCTATCGGAGGTCCGTAAAAAGATCGGCTGTCAGACTGAAACAATTAAAACGCTTACAAGCAAGGGGCTGGTAATTATCAAAGAGTATGATGTCAAACGCCAGCCGTTTTCTTATGATGAAATAAAAAAAAGCTCTCATTTAAAACTGACAGCGCAACAGGAAGCTGCCTTTAATGAAATCCAAACAAGCCTGGCGGACAACAAAGGAGATACTTTTCTGCTTCACGGAGTGACCGGCAGCGGCAAAACCGAGGTCTATTTACAGGCGCTCGCCGAAGCCATTAAACTCGGAAAGCGCGCCATCGTGCTGGTACCCGAAATCTCTCTTACCCCGCAGACGATCGATAGATTTGCCTCGCGCTTCCCCTATCGCGTTGCCGTTATCCACAGCAAGCTATCACTGGGAGAGCAGTTCGACCAGTGGCACCAGATACAAAACGGGCAATACGATGTGGTAATCGGAGCTCGCAGCGCTATATTTGCTCCTCAACCGCAGCTTGGACTGATTGTAATAGATGAAGAGCACGAATGGACCTATAAGCAGGACAACTCCCCCCGTTACCATACCCGGGATGTTGCCCTCAAAATTGCCGAACTCAACAAGGCAACCGTTATTCTCGGCAGCGCCACCCCGGATGTATCATCTTATTACAATGCTAAAAAAGGCAAATACAGACTTTTGGAAATGCCCGAGCGGGTTACCCCCAAAGAGGGCTCGCCATTGCCTCGAGTCGAAATAGTAGATTTGAGAGAGGAATTAAAAGCAGGCAATACCGGCATCTTCAGCCGTTTGCTGGAATACGAAATAAATAATGCCCTAAGAAAAAAGGAACAAGCCATTCTTTTCTTTAACCGGCGCGGGACATCTACCTTCGTTCAATGCCGCGATTGCGGGCATGTATTGCAATGCCCCAATTGTTATGTAAGCCTGAATTACCATTCGGATAACGATTTTCTGCTCTGCCACCAGTGCAATTATAAAAAACGAACACCCAAAAAATGCCCTGCCTGCGGAAGTCCGCGTATTAAATATATGGGGCTGGGAACGCAGAAACTCGAACAGGAAACAGCAGCCACCTTCCCAAGGGCAAGACTTTTGCGCTGGGACAGCGACAGCACAAACGGCAAAGATTCCCACAAAAACATTTTAGATGCCTTTAAGAAACGTGAAGCCGATATACTGATCGGAACGCAAATGGTAGCCAAGGGATTGGATCTGCCCAATGTAACGCTGGTAGGAGTGGTGATAGCGGACAGCGGTTTGAACCTGCCCGATTTCAGAGCCGGTGAAAGAACATTTCAACTGATTTCACAGGTAGCGGGGCGCGCCGGGCGCGGGGAGGCGGGGGGCAAGGTAATTATTCAAACCTATATGCCCGAGCACTATGCCATACAGGCAACCATAAACCACGATTATGCCGCTTTTTACAAACAGGAAATCGATTACCGGAAGCAATTAAAAAATCCTCCATTTTCGAAGCTGATAAAGATGACCTATATCCATGCCAATGATGTAGT
>JAAYAZ010000057.1 GCA_012719115.1 Dehalococcoidales bacterium | reverse complement strand
TCGTTCCAATCGAAACCGACGCGCGCCACCCGCCCTTGTATCGCCTGGCTGTAAGCCAGAGCCGGCATATCCGCCGGAACCCCATCCAGCATAGAGGCTTCTTTTTGACGCTTATTCTTCTTCAGCTGCTCCCAGTTAACGGTAACCTCTTCGGCATTTGCTACCTTAGTCTCTCCGAATACGTGGGGATGCCTGTAAATCAGTTTTTCGTTTATCTTTCTGATAACATCGCTGATAGTAAACTCACTGCTATCAGCCGCTATCCGGCTGTGAAGAACGATTTGTAACAGCAAATCCCCGAATTCTTCGGAAAGTTTCCCGGCATCCGCCTCATCCATCGCCTCCAGCACCTCGTAAGTTTCTTCCAAAAGGTTCTTCCTGAGCGACTGGTGGGTCTGTTTTCTGTCCCAGGGACAACCCTCGGGGCTGCGAAGCAGGGCAATTATCTCTACCAGTGTGGTAAAACTGTTCAAATTCTGCGGTACGGGCATGTTGACCTCCCTGTCGTATTTCGTAAAGTTATCAAATAGTTATCGAAAAGTTATCATAATCCTGTTTTTTAATGACCGCCGCTAAAATGCGATAGGTCCACTACTAAAACTTGTCATCCCAGAGGGAGCGAAACGACCGGAGGATCTGTGGTGTATAGCCGTTCGTGGTGAGCTTGCAGAACCACAACGGCGGTGGAGTAGTTAAATATACGTTACCCGTTCGTTTGACCCTCCGACACGCTCGGCGAACGGGTAAAAAAGTTCCGCTCTCCCCAAAGGTCTAGGCCGGCTTACCGGAATGAAATCCACCTAAAATTATGACGGTAGTACCGAGCCGGCAAACTGTCTCTGTCCCCTTAAAAACTCCACAGATGACATCGGCTTCTTACCTTCCATTTGGAGCGTGACTATTTTTAATATGCCTTTTCCGGTCCCGATACCCGCGCTACCGTCCGGTAGTATTACCACCTTTCCGACATCGGCATCGGCACTCACGGATTGAGGCAAGGCTTCGATAATCTTCATATTTTTCCCCTGCCAGCATGTATTGCAACCGGGCTTGGGATAATAAGCGCGTACTTTACGCCCGATATTCTCTGCCGGCTCCGACCAATCGATTTCGCCTGATTCCCTGGTTATGGTACTAAAGTAATTAGCTGCCGAATCGTCCTGCGGACGAGGTGAAATCCCTCCCTTTATCCAATCAGGCAGGATTTCAAGCAGCAGAAAAGCCCCCAGAAGAGAGAGCTTATGTGTAAGTATGCCGGTATTGTCATAACCGAGAACAGGTATCTGCGCCTGTGAGATTACCGGACCGGTATCCAATCCTTTATCCATCTGCATTATACTGACTCCGGTAAAGCTGTCTCCGTTCAGTATCGATGCCGCCACCGGTACCGCTCCGCGGTATTTGGGCAGTAGTGAGGGGTGGATATTGATACATTTATATTTCGGCAAATCCAACACTGCTTGTGTAAGTATCTGCCCGTAGGCTGCTACCACAATGATATCCGGTTTCAAAGCTGCCAGCTGCTCAAAGGACTGCTCTTTTTTCAGGCTGTCGGGTTGTATTACCTTTAACCCGAGTGAAAGAGCTTCCTGCTTTACGGGAGATAAAGCCATCCTGCAACCGCGCCCGGCGGGCTTATCCGGCTGGGTATAGACCGCTATAACCTGATAATCATTTAGTACCAGCAGCTTTAGTACCGGCACGGCAAAATAGGGTGTTCCCATAAAAACGATACGCAAGGCTCTCCTCCGTTGAATAGATTCTAACACCCCGAGGCCTTACTAACAACTAATGTTTTACGTAACGCTAGAATATTTTCCCATAGACTTCCCGACCATAGCTAAAAGTGAGCATTTCAAAGAAAAACAGAGCTAGAGAGACCTTGCGACAAGTAACATAGTTAAAAATCGGCTAACAATTATAATAAAATGCCTTGCCAACGCTGATTGCCTCCTGATAACCTGAACAAGGTTTTTCATTAACAACCTTCTTTTCTGGAAAACCCTGATACAGTTAACTACCGACCCGGATTTTTTGGGTTTTTCGGGCTCCGATAGCCCGGATTATTTAAAACACGACATTTTTAAATAGGTATAATTTTGAGGTTTTAACAAGCCGTATCTGAATGAAGAGTAAGTATATTGTTTGGGAGATAGTATTTTTATAATGAGGTCGGCACAAGAAATCTGGGAAGCTGCACTGGGCGAGCTACAGCTGCAAATAAATAAACCCAACTATCAAACGTGGCTACAGGAAACCGAGGGTATAGAGTTCAGAGACGGACATTTCTATATCGGTACTCCCAATACCTTTGTTGCTGAATACCTTGAAAAAAACCAGCGTTCCCTGATTGAAAAAACGTTGATTGGCCTCGTTAAAAGCAAAGTTGTAGCTCACTTTCAGGTCAGCTCTATTCAACCGGAACCGACCGACGGATATGCCTACCGTGAAACGCCGCAGGCTATCGATTCTCAAATATCCGACTTTAACCCTAAATACACATTCGAATCCTTTGTTGTGGGAAACTCGAATCAGCTCGCTTATGCCGCGGCGCAGTCAGCGGCGCAGAATCCCGGTGAAAGCTACAATCCGCTTTTTATTTACGGGGGTTCGGGGCTGGGAAAAACACACCTGTTGCAGGCTATCGGGCATACCCTGCAGGCCAGACGTGCCAGTGTACTGTATGTCAGCGGAGAGCAGTTTACCAACGAATTTATTGATGCCATTCGTCACAGGACAACCGGTGAGTTCCGTGATAAATACCGCAGTGTCGATGCCCTGATGGTGGACGATATCCAGTTCATCAGCGGCAAAGAGCAAACGGAAGAGAGTTTCTTTCATACTTTCAATGAGCTACATAACTCCAACCGTCAAATCATCGTAACCAGCGATAAACTGCCCCAGTCGATGCCGGGCATGGAAGAACGCCTGCGTTCCCGTTTCGAATGGGGTTTAACCGTCGATATTCAACCTCCCGACCTGGAAACCCGACTGGCTATACTGCAGACTAAAGCCGAACAGGCAGATACCGAAATAGCTATCGATGTACTGGAAATGGTAGCTCAACAGGCGCGCCGTAATATCAGGGAGCTGGAAGGCAGCCTCAATCGCATCATAGCTTATGCCAAATTACTGCGCTCACAGATTACACGTGAAGTCGCTACAAAAGCCCTAACCAATATTAACGGAAACAGGGAAACGCGCGGGCAGATATCTCATATAAAACTGCTTGATACGGTTGCAGATTATTTCCAACTGGAACCGGAAATCATCATCGGCCCCCGCAGAGATAAAGAAGTGGCACTCGCCAGACAGATATCAATGTACCTGTTAAAACAACAGGACGGTTACTCGCTTTCTGAAATCGGCAAATTAACCGGAGGCAGGAATGCCTCCACCGTCAGTCACGCCTGTGAAAAAATAGCGCAGGATATCGAAAACAACCCGATACTGAAACGCAAGGTACGGGACATTCAGTCATCCCTCAAAACCGATTAAGCAGTCCTAAGTTTTTAAAAATCCGCAGACTTTTACCCTATGTAATATCTTTATCATAATATGCCTTTTTTTGCCTTACTTTTGCAGAAACAGAGGCTTTTCTTTGATAACTCCATTACGTTTTCGATAACCGGAAAATAGCTAAAGCCGGTTATTGGCATTATTTATAAAAATAAATGTCGTCAGCTATAAATAACCGTTATGCTCATATTACCACTGTTATTAGATATAACAAAGATTAAATGATATTGTATATACTTATGATATAATTATATTTGATAACTTCATGACCCTCATTTTCTGTTCTGCTATATATTAAATATCTTAGATGTATTATATTTAATAAAAGTATCGGTTGGATAAAAGGATGGCAAACGGGTCCTTTCAGTCAGTGGAACTTCGCGATTTATAGAACAGATGAGTTTTTACTTTTTATAACTATAATATTAAAGGAATAGTCTGTTATGCTGAGCCGGAGCATTTAAAAGAGCGGTTTTAAAAAAGGAATAAAAATGTTTGATAGAGTTGAAATTATAGTGAGAGCCGGTAACGGCGGTGACGGAGCCGCAAGTTTCCGTCGCGAAAAATTCGTTCCGCTTGGAG
>JAAYAZ010000056.1 GCA_012719115.1 Dehalococcoidales bacterium | reverse complement strand
CCGTGCGGTCCTTTTTTAATAATACCTGATATATCTGCGCCCCCCAAGCGGCAAATATCAACGCAAATCCAAAATACAACATACTGCCAACCTCCTTTTACACATGCATAGAAAATTATAACCTGTTCTCGAGAGCTTCCCGATAAAAACGGTTAAGCAGCATTATATACAAAAACCGTAAGAATAAACAATAAAACTAAAAGGATAATTTTATTATGAACATCTATAGAACCCTCTGGAAAGTAATCGGCGGCAGGCCATGGACATATATATTGCGCGATATCTGGCACAAATACGAAGGATTGTGCATCATTGCGCTGATGGCGTTCGGAGCACTGCTGGGACACTGGTTATGGACTCATCTGCTGTGGGTATTTCTGACATTTACATGCGGGTACATCGCCGGGCACCTCTTTTGGGGCAAAGAATATATCCCGAACCAGAAAGGAGATGAGTACGTAAGATGAGAAATATTTCCGATACCCTGCTAAACACACAGAAACAGGCAAGCCATATTCCCTACGTCAAACTGGAAACTCAAAATAAGATAAACGGAGTCACAAGACTGGATTGGGAAAGACTGTACAGCGGAAACGAAGAGGAATACTTTCATGCTTTAACAATAGCCGCAGACGGTTCTTTAATCAGGGCAAGAATAACTCCCCCGTCCGATTCCCGTAAATTATATATCCAGCGCATTGTAAACCCGGGGAACGATTCCGCTTTCGGCAATTGGACTTATACCAATCAATATAATGCAGTAATCGTTGCCGCCGCCTCACTCGGAGAAACTGTCTCTGTATTCTGGATAAAAAGCGACCGCAAGATACAATGCATTACAAGTAGCGACTGCGGAGCGACGTGGTCGGGCGCACAGCTTGTCGATTATTCCCCGACTACCGCTATCAATGGCATTTCGGCATCCTACAAGCCAAACGGAGATTTAGCGCTGTTCTTTGCCGACCGCTCAACTCTTTACGTTAAAAAGCAGGTTAACGGACAATGGCAGGCAAAATCCGCCTGGGACAAAACAACCGGCAGTCTTACGGGTGTATCTGCTGTTTATAACGACGACTGGCACCTGTTTGTTACCGGAAAAGACCCCGACGATAACTTCAGGTTATGGAGCATTACCTACGGAGACGGCGGCAAGCTGCCTGCCGGCAGTTGGACAGAACTGCAAACACTGGCTGAAGCCCCCTGTGACGGCAATTTCAGCTACCGGCATGCCTTCCTGGATAAAACAGACGTTTTCAGATGTTTCTATATCGAAAATTACAGCGGTAGTGAGGCTTATTCACAGCCTTTTTCCACCCATACCATAGGCAACTTTGCGAATAACCTATGGCTCGAGCCGCAGCCTTTTAATCTGCAATCGCAGTACGGACTGGCAATAGCGCACGATGCCGACTACTGCTGGCTGTCCTGCGCAAACGGTGTCTGGAGAGCGCCGCTTACCGAAATAAAACTGGACCTTTCAAGCGATATTCTTTCATTAAAACAGCAAACAATAGGCACAGAAAGCATACTAACCCTCGAACTGGCAAACGATGATGCCGGATTCACCTCCCTTCCCTCCCCGCTTGATATCGGCTGCCGGCTGAACTTCAGCCCCGGTTATTTAACAGAAAACGGGCACGAAGTATGCGAAGGACAATCGTATACCCTGCAAGCCTGTGAATACCTTAATTCGGACGGCTCGACAAAAATGGTTTTGTATGCGGTTAACGGTTGGGAGAGTATCAGCCGCTGGGCAGCAAAACAGCAGTACCGCTGGAATGCGAATTCGGAAGAAAAAAGCATTAAGGATATCCTTGCTTTCATACTGGCAAGAGCCGGATTGAGGCTGGAGATTGTCTCGTCATCTGATACTATATTAAACTCCTGCCCGGACTTCAATATAAACCCGGGCACGAAGGGAGACAACGCCGTTAAAAAGCTGCTTTCTTTCATACCGGACCGGATTTTTATCGAAGGAGATATTGCTTATCTGGTAAACCCCCTGCCGGATGATATGCCGGTATACTCATATTCCGCACCGCAGACTGACCTAATACACGCTGTTCTGCGGGCCTCATACAGAACCGAAGCCCCCGCTTACAATCACATCCGCGTTGAAGGATTTGACAGTATTAACAGCCAGCCGGTAATTGTTAACTGTTTTGACTATGATGACATTGCAAACAGTAATGCGCGCTTTATGTCGGTTGAGGATGTAAATATAAGCTCTGTTGATGAGGCAACGGGCAGGGCTGAATCCATATTGCGAAAAGACAGGAGTGCTTGTACCTCGGGGTATATCGAAATACATCCCAACTGCGCACAGCAGGTCTATGACGTTATCAACATCAGCGACAGCAAAGCAGGGTTTGTCAATGAAAGGAGACGCATTATCGGTATAAATACTTTTTTTCAGCCCGCCTGCGGGAAATATCTGCAGACGCTGCTGCTGGCAAAGGTTTAATTAAGGAGTTATTTTAATGATAGAGAAAGCAGTGCTTAAGAGCTTCAACTCGATAGACTATACGGCCACAATAATGCTAAACGGCAGTTATAAAACCCCGATGGGAAAAGTCACCGTGGCGCACAGCATCACCTCTGCCGCAATGATTGGCGGAAGACAGGTGGCCGTGCTCTTTTACGATGGTTATAATTCCAAGGACGCTGTAATAATAGCGGTTTACGATTAAAGATTATGCCGATAAACGGATGGATGATAATAATCGCACCTGCCTTGACACTTGACTCCGTTTTAACATAGAATTAAGTGTTCCTTGCCCGTTCAGCAAGGAAGTGTAGTTTTATCTACCATAATCAGAACACGAAGGAGGCTGATGCTAGTGGCCACAGTAATGAAGGCCAATGAGGGTGAAAGCTTCGACAGTCTGTTAAAGCGTTTCAACAGGAAAGTCCAGCAGGACGGAATCCTGTCCGAGGTGCGCCGAAGAGGTCGTCACCAGAAACCGTTGACCAGGCGTGCACGTAAAGAGGCAGCCAGCAGACGTCAGGCAAACAAAGCTGCCCGAGCAACCAGAAGATAGGGAGAGTTAAGAAAATGTCATCGGATTTAAAGCAAAAACTTAACGAAGACCTTAAAGTTGCGCTCAAAAGCGGCGATAAACTCTCGTGTTCTGTACTTCGTATGCTTCTTTCCGCCATTCATAACGCTGAAATTGCCAAGCGAGGCGAACTGGAAGAAACCGATATAATCGGTATTATTGCCAAAGACGCCAAGCAGCACAAAGAAAGCATTCTTGCTTTCAGAGAGGGCAACCGGCAGGACCTTGTGGAAAAAGAAGAAGCGGAACTGGTTATAATCGAAAAGTATCTTCCGGAGCAGATGAGCCGTGAAGATGTTATAACTGCTGCCCGCAAGGTAATCGAGGAAGTCGGCGCCCAGGGTCCCAGAGATAAAGGCAAGGTAATGGGTAAACTGGTAGCTCAACTGAAAGGAAAGGCCGAAGGGCAGGTAATCAACGAGGTAGTCAACGAACTGCTCGAACAGTAGTTTTCAAAGCGTTTTTATTCAAAAGAGGGTGTAACAGCCCTCTTTTTTTATGTCCTTTTAATCAATTCAAAACAATGAATAAAACCCAAATGCAATTGCCAACCTTTCCTTATTTCCGTTCGTCCTGAGCTTGTCGAAGGATTTTGACGGAAATCCGACATGATATGACGCCGTTATGGTTCGATCCCGACTGGTCGGGATTTCGTTCCGTATTACGATGACTCTTAGATTCTTCAGTCGTACCTATAAATCGTGACTACATCAGAATAACAGTATTAAAAAATCACCAACGACTCGGCAATCTCTCCCGAACAGTCTGACTGTTAACTTTAGGGACAGACAATGCCCGTCCGCCATGTTAGTATAAAGGGCGGGCGATCAATAGTCGCCCCTACAGATTTGTGGTTATTCTCAAACCGTCATTGCGAGGAGTGAGTGTTGAACGAACGACGAAGCAATCTCTACCTTTGAATATAGACATGGCTGCGCTCTGTTAATTATATATACGAAACGGGGTAATTACAGGGTAGCGTAGGGATTGCTTCGACCCGGCAAGCGAGTCTCGCAACGACGATGAAACTGTCATCTGTAGGTATGGGCAATGCCCGTCCGCCATGTACGTATAAAGGCCGGGCGATCAATAGTCGCCCCTACGAATCAAATGACAACGCCCTGTTAAATTCGCTTACCAGCTTCTCTTTTTTTGTTCCCGAATCGATAAAATCCCAGGGCAGTTCCGCATCCGTATCCCAGCTCTCAACAGTATAATGAGCGAGGTCTATTTCTAATTCCCTGGCTTTTTGCCGCCACTGAGCCAGCGAGACATTATCGATAGCAGCCAACAATCCGGCAATCCTGATATCCCCCCGCGACAGCACCCCCTGCACATGGCTCCATGCCGCGCTCTCGTTTTTAACCTGTACCCCCAGCGGCGCCAGTTTCCTCTTTAAGAAATTCAGACGGCGATTGAGAGTTTTCTCATCGGCCATCGGCATCCATTGGAAAGGCGTCCCCGCCTTCGGAATAAAGGGCGCTACATTGATATCAATACGACAGCCGACCAGCTTTGTGTTCAATATGTCCCGGCATTTTATTACCAGCGACACGATTTCCTCGATATCACTGTCAGTTTCCGTCGGCAGCCCTATCATAAAATATAACTTGAGTGTTTTAATTGGAAATTCAGTAACTGCGTTTACCGCTTGCATTATGTCATCTTCATCGATATGCTTATTGATGACGTTGCGCAAGCGCTGCGAGCCGGCTTCGGGCGCCAGCGTTACAGTATGCGCTCCGCTTTCGACAGTAGCTTTCAGCACGGCTTCATAAAGGGGTTTGATTCGCATTGAACTGATGGAAATGCCTGCCCCCATATCTCGAATGGCGTTTACTATCTCTTCGATTTGCGGGTGGTCGGATACCACCGCCCCCACCATCCCGTTTCTTTTACGGTATTCCAGCCCTTTTTTTGCCTGCTCGATAATGCTTTCGGCAGAGTGAAAGCGAATCGGGCAAAAGGCATTGCCGACCATACAGAAACGGCATCCCCACCCGCATCCCCGCTCCACCTCGATAAGGTATAAATCCCCCAGTTCGGTATCGGTTGTCATCACCGAAGAACTGACCGGAACATTACTCAGTTTCGATAGATACTGCCTGGCAATTTTCCCGCCTTTATAGTATTTGGGAACATACATACCGGGCAACTTCGAAAGTGCTTCCAGTTTTTCACTCCTGGAAAGACCATTATCGGTTAATACATCAAGCATCGGTGGAACGAGAGCTTCCGCTTCCCCGATACACATACAATCCAGAAAGGGTGACAGAGGAACAGGGTTGGAAATAATGCAGGGACCGCCGGCAATTATAATCGGATGGTCTTCATTTCTGTCTTTCGAATAAAGAGGAATACCGCTCTGTTTTAAAAGAGAAATGATGTTGAAATAATCCAGCTCATAGGAAACCGAAAAAGCCAGAACAGGAAATTCGTTTATCTCACACAGGTTTTCAAGGCTGTAAAGCATACCTTCTTCGTAAAAGATGCGCTCACAAACGACACCTGCATAACTGTTTAGCAGGCTGTAAATGGACTGAATGCCAAGATTGGACATACCGATATAATAGGAATTGGGGTAAATAAGACCAACCGGCAGCCTTCCCCCCCAATCCTTAACGATTGTCCCCTGTTCCTTCTTGACTAAATCATCGCCCTTGCTGTATTTATCTCTTCCCACTT
>JAAYAZ010000003.1 GCA_012719115.1 Dehalococcoidales bacterium | reverse complement strand
GAGATGTCCGGCTCCCCCCTTACGGGTGCGCCGCCGGGTATGCGTGTTGCGGACACTTCACTCTCCAGCCCCTGCCTGATTTTATTAACCAGTATTTTTGCACTCATCAGCGAGTTGTCGATTTCCTCGATGCTTTTGCCGTGTATCAATTCGGCAGGTATTTCGGCATTGTTGCCGGTAATCAATGTGCGGTAGCTGTTAACGGCGTTTGCAAGGCTGTTTTCCGTCTCCTTATGCTTTTTAGATACATCGGAAAGCTTTCTCTCCAATTCGTTGATTTTAAGCTCTCTGCCTGCAGACTCTTTTTCAAGCGCGCCGAGCTTGTTTTTTAAGCCTTCTGATTCGTTTTCGCTGTTTTCTGCCTCCTCTTGGTTCATATTCTCTTCCTGCTTTTTAATTTCCTCTTCCAATTCAAAAAACCTCCTCTGTTATCTTAAAATCCTCCCGCTGCGGTATTTACTGACACTCTCTCTCGTGTTTTTCCCGCTGAAGTTTTGGAGTTGTGTTCACTGTTCATTTTAAGTATGGCATCTCTTTCTTCCAGCCAGTCTGCAAACTCGGATTCCGGTGATGTGATGCCGATTTGAGACATAGCGGTTCGTCTGGAATGGATGCCGTTCTGGACAAGTATCTGCTCGTTGGAAACCAGTCCTGTCATATCACGCGGCAGTACCGGGCTCCACACCATCCGCAAATTGTAATCGCCGAAATCCTGCCCGCTGAATTTGGAGACCAGTTTCAAAATGAGGCTGTTGCGCCGGCAGTAAGCGCTATTGCGAATCAGTCTTTTTCGCCACACTTTTTGCAGTAAAGGCTGCATCTCGATTTCCAGCGCTACTCCGGACAAATTGCCGGAAGTGCTTCCGAAGGTGGCGCGCGGAGATTCGCCCAGGTCGTGCAGGGTGCGGTAGAGCAGGTTGATGTATTCGATATGCAGATTTACCCCTCCCCCCTGCAGTAAATCCAGAAGGTATGCCTTGGCTTCCTCCGGGATGTTCCAGACGGCTCCCGGGCTGACGGCGATATCCTCGGACTGCTCCACGTTTTCCAGTACGGCAATCGGGTTTCCCGATAGCTCCAGTATTCGCGACAGCTGGCTCATAGCGCGGTTGAGCTCGCACTGCGATTCCGCCAGTTGCACAATGTCCGATTTACCCCAAAACTTCTTGGGCTCGCGCAGGTTGGGGAAAACAACGAAGGGGATAAAGCCGTAGGGATTGGCTTTCTTTTCAATCAGATTGCCATCCAGCCACAATTCGAACAGGTTATCGGTCCAGAACTCTGCTACTTTTGCCGTCTTTCCCGCCGGTTTAATACCGTAAAGCAGCGTGCTTTCATCGGCGCTGAGGCTGTAACAGGATGCGATGCGCCATATTTTAGTGGTATCGTCTCCCAGCCACCAGACATAAATACCGGATACATCGGGAGCGGTTACACGTACGCGCTTTTTTGTCGTATCCCAGGTTACTTTATAGCAGGCGTCTCCCAGTATGGCGCAATCGGTTTCGGTGTCGAAGTCCAGTTGCTCCAGATTGTTATCGATATATACCTGCTGTAATGCCTTATCCGCATTTAAGGCTTTTTCTTTTGCCTGCTCCGAGTCGTCTGCGGCATCTGCTTTGCAGTGCGCGCCCGCCATCATATAGGCGGTTACCTTATCGATAATGGCACGCGCATAGTTGAATGAAAGCTGTTTTTCACTGCGGCTGCAGCGGCTCTGCCACTGGTTGCCGTTGTAGAAATCCAGCATGCGGCGGTAGTTTTGAATACGTGCTAAATCCATCTGTTCCGGATGGCAGGGGTTGAAATTGTCGCTTGTCATATTGCTCCTTTTGTAATGATAATTTATTCGATATCAAGTTTTTGTTGACCGGTAGAGATTGCCTCGTTTCCTCTTAGAGAAAACTCGCAATGACGGTTTTATTACCACCCTCCAGATCCTTCAGTCACCCCTCGTGACTTCAGGATGACATATAAGTAATACTGTCATGCTGAGTTCGTGGTGGTCGAACGAAGCCCCGATGAATCGGGATTTCGTTTCGCCAAGCGAAAACTCAATATCCGGGGTGGGGTTATAAACCGCCCGGGTTAGCCGTATCCTACGAAAGGCTCAGTTCGAGTGTACTCCTCAAATAATTTTTTACCATTTTTACACCACAATTTCATCCGATATGCTATAATTTTACCATAAATATCGGAGAGGGAGAAAGATGGTAATGGAAAACCCTTTATCTGTCAGAAAACCCGACGACGCTTTTGCCATTCAGACATTCGACTTAACACGAATATTCGGGAAGCTGGT
>JAAYAZ010000055.1 GCA_012719115.1 Dehalococcoidales bacterium | reverse complement strand
GCAAGACCCCTATCAGGCGTTATATGAATTATGGTAACCTTCTTCACTTCTTCACGATCCGTGAGACAGGGATGCAAAGGCTGTCCGCTCGAAACGGCCATTAAATCAGAAATGACCTGTGTAATTTTTTCCGAGTAAGGACGACCGGCGAGGCCATGTTCCTGCGCCTTCCTCATCTTTGACGCAGCAATCATTTCCATCGCCTTGGTAATCTTTGCTATATTCTTTACGCCTTTTATACGGCGTCTTATCAATCGTATATTAGCCATTTACGCTCCTAGACATATGTGAAGCTTTTCTAGAAGTCCGCGATAGCATCTTTCATCTCGGATTCCATCTTGTCGTCGAAGTTCTTCTCTTTCGCTAATTTATTTACCAGTTCGGCATTGGTCGTTTTTATAGAACTAAGCAACCTGTTTTCAAATTCCTTCACCTTTTCCACAGGCAGGTCATCGATAAAACCGTTTATAGCCGCAAATATTATAATAACCTGATTCTCCACCGGCATCGGCTCGAATTGAAGCTGTTTCAGTACTTCCTCAATTCTCTTACCTCTATCAATCTGCAATTTGGTAGCCTTATCAAGCTCAGAGGTGCCAAACTGTGCAAAAGCAGCTAGCTCTCTATACTGCGCCATTGCCAGTTTAAGTTTGGCAGCCACTTTTTTCATGGCTTTTGTTTGCGCTGAACTGCCTACACGCGATACTGAGATACCGATATTTAAGGCTGGTCTGATACCGGCATTAAAAAGGTCCGGCTCCAAATATATCTGCCCATCCGTAATAGAAATGACATTGGTTGGAATATAAGCCGAGACATCGCCGGCCTGTGTTTCAATAATAGGCAGTGCCGTAAGCGAACCCCCACCGAACTCATCGCTAAGACGTGCAGCTCTTTCGAGTAGACGGCTATGCAGATAGAATACATCACCAGGATAAGCCTCTCTACCGGGAGGCCTTCTAAGTAACAGGGATAACTGACGGTATGCCCAACCATGCTTAGAGAGGTCGTCATATACAATTAGTGCGTCCTTACCATTCTCCATAAAATCTTCACCGATAGCACAACCGGCATAAGGAGCTAAATACTGCAAGGCAACCGATTCGGAACCGTTAGCGGCAACGACAATAGTATGTTCCATTGCACCCTGCGCTTCCAGGTTAGCAACAACCTGCGCCACCTTGGCTGCCTTTTGCCCAATCGCTACATATATGCATAATAAATCGCCGTTCTTTTGATTAACTATAGTATCCAGCGCAATTGCTGTTTTACCTGTAGAACGGTCGCCGATAATAAGTTCTCTCTGACCACGACCAATGGGGATCATACTGTCGATAGCTTTAATACCTGTTTGTACCGGAGTGTTAACTGATTTTCTTGAAACAACGTTGGGAGCAACTCTTTCGAGTGGACGGGTATTTTTTGTTTTAATAGGACCCTTGCCGTCCAGCGGTCTTCCCAGCGGGTCAACAACCCTGCCAATTAAAGCTTCGCCTACCGGGACCTCAGCGATTTTACCGGTAGCACGCACTTCATCCCCTTCCTTAATGTTACCTGCATCACCTAGAAGAATGGCGGCTACGCTGTCTTCTTCAAGATTCAGGGCAATTCCCATTACATCACCGGGGAACTGCAGCATCTCATTATATTTAACGCCTGCTAAGCCGTAAATCCTGGCAATACCGTCTCCTACCCCGATAACCGTTCCCACATCCACCAAATTTATCTGGGTTCCGAATTGCTCTATTTGTTTCTTGATTATAGAGACTATTTCCTGTCCTTTAGCCAAATTACCCACCTCCTGTGTACAACTTGGTAGTCATATATACTATATAATTTCTTTTTTTAACATATTTAACGCGCTACGAGTACTGCCGTCGAGCAATTTTCCGCCAACCCTGACGATAACACCGCCTATTAGTTCCGGGTCGGTACTCTCGGGTTCTATTAAAATATTCCTTCCCAGAATATCGCCAAGACGGCTGCTGATCTTTTTCCTGGTGTTATCATCCAGTGGAACTGCGGTTATAACCTCTGCTCTCTCAATGCCTTTGCTGCCGTCAACCATTTGCTTATATTCATCAGAAACCGCACTCAGCATATTAATTTTACCATTCGATAATAATAGGTACACAAGGTTTACCACCGATGGATCGACTCCAACTAACCTGCCTGAAAGTACGGTTTCCTTTTCCTTAAAGCTGATAGCGGGATTGCCGAGATAATCCGCAACAGTTTTATCCCGGTTAAGCTGTTCTACGCTCTCCAGCTCAACCAGTAATTCGTCCACTTTATTCTTTTCCTGCGCAACACTAAAAAGCGCCTGCGCATATCTTCTGGCAGAAAATTTTTTTGCCACAATAACTCCACAACTATACTAAACTAATTATTAACGACATTGCTTTCTTCAAGCACTTTGTCGATTAACTGGCGATGCTGTTCTTTATCCAGCGAACGATCAATTACTTTACCTGCTGCCATTACCGTTAAATCGGCAAACGCGTTTCTAAGCTCGCCTATAGCCTCATCGCGCTCTCTTTCAATTTCAAGTTTCGCTTTAGCCAATAATTTTTCCGCTTCTACTTTTGCATCCTGTTTTGCTTTTTGTTTAGTTTCTTCCCCGATAAGCGTAGCCTGTTCAATAATCCTTTGCCCCTCTTTTCCGGCTTCAGCAATCAAACGTGCTGTTTCTTTTTCTGCCAACTCATGCTGTTTTTTTATCTCTTCCGTTTGTTCCATGCTTTCTTTTATTTTTGCAGAACGCTGGTCAAGCATCTTTATGACAGGTTTATATGCAAAAAAGTACAACAATGCAAACAGCAATCCGAAATTGACAAGCTGTGCTAGTAAGGACGATAAATTAATTCCTAATCCTTCCACAAATACCTCCCCCCATTTTCTGGGATTAAGCTACAAAGACTAATACGATAGCAACGACTAAAGCATAAATAGCAACCGCTTCAGCAAGTGCTACAGAAAATAACATATTGGTAAAAATAGGGCCTCTAGCTTCGGGATTGCGAGCTACTGCCTGTACAGCGCCATAACCCAAGATACCGATACCAATTCCAGGACCAATAGCGCCCAGCCCCATTGCTAACCCAGCTGCTAAAAGTTTGATAGCTTCAGCTTCCATTATAAAACCTCCTTAATTACGACTGTATCTTAATACATTATTTATCGGGATAAATCCCCTACGTTACTCGTCTGAATGAGACGGGGTAATGGCAATTGTAGCAAATACGAGTGTCAATCCTGCGAATATAAGCGCCTGTATAAAGCCCACCAACAATTCAAGCCCGTAGAACGGTATAGCCAACAGGAAAGGTGCCAGGAATACCATCATTAAAAGCAGAATTTCACCGCCTGTCATATTACCGAACAAACGGAAGGTAAAACTGACAATACGTACAACCTCGCTCAATGCTTCCAGCAAACCAATAAATATATCAATGGCACCGTTGAACAATGAGCCCATAGCTTGCTTAATCTTACCGCTGAACAATTCCTTAAAACCCTGAAAAAAGCGGTGGGTATTAAGGAACTTCTTAAAATAACCCAACCTCAGAGTTTTAATACCCCAGTATTCGACAAATATAAAGGATATTATTGCCAAAGCCAGAGGCAAATTAATATCTGTGTTTACCGGTCGGAAAAGATGAACCATATGTCCATCCGCTCCCTCCACCAGTATAGTACCTACGCCCGGCACGAGACCAATCCATGAGTTAGTTATAACGAAAAGGAAAATAGTGGCGACTATTACAAAAAATTTACGCCCGTACTTCTTGCCAGCTATATCTTCACAAAACGTTAATAGATAATCAATTACGAACTCTACCGCTGTCTGGAAACGGGACGGGATGAGTTTCATACTACGAGTCCCAAAATAAAAAATCGTTAATAAGACTATTATGGTAATCCATGCTGTAATAATGGTATTTGTAATGGGGAAACCAAGAAAATGAAATATAACATCAGTAGGAAGGTGAACTTCGGGTGACTGTGCCAATAACCATGAAGGAAGCCCTACATCTCCCAATAACGCATTACCCAAAGCACCGCCCAGAAGGCTTATAACGCCTACACCTAATATAGCAAGAACAACTACAATAGCAACCGGAAAAGAGCAACCCATACACCCTTTCTTTTTCGCCACTAGTTGTTCTCCTTGTCTTTAACGTCTTTCATAAGAGGTATAATCATTCTGTATACACCATAAAATGCAACGATTAGTCCTATGAATAAACCGGTTATTATAAAAACAGGCTTGGTATCAAACTTGTTATCAAGCCAAAGACCACCAAGCGTTCCTCCGGCAATGGAAATCGCTATATACCACCCCACCCCAATATATCTCATGGCTGAACGCCATTTGTTCATCCCGCACCTTAATTAACTCGACAAAAAGCATATCAAAAAACAACTCTTTAAGTCAAGCCTGTAAAACCGGCGGATTTCCCCTTTGTTGACATACAATATACATATATATATGTACAGCTAAAAGTTTGAAACCAAAAATAAATAAGCCCGAAAACACAACCTCAGGGCTTATTTAACTATCAGACCGCATATCAACGGTCTAAGACTTATGTTTTCCGAAATCATCCATATCCAGATTGTCTATAAATTCACGAAAAGCGGAGAGTCTTTTCATTTCGTCTTCGCTTACCTTACCGCCCTTACTCTCGATATCATCATACTCTTCCTTTTGCAGAATCGGTTCTCCGGTCTCCTTATCCTGATCTAAAGGTATGCCTGATTTTTCTAAAACAGACTCATCAGCAAATATCGGTGTTTCCATTCTTATTGCCAGAGCTAAAGCATCACTTGGGCGTGAATCGATTTCTTCCTGCCTGCCGTCAATGTTAAGAATTATTTTTGCATAGAAAATATCACTTTTAAGGTCGTTAATAATAATCGAATCTACCGATGCACCTAATGTTACCATTACGGTTTGCAGTAAATCGTGAGTAAGAGGCCTGGGAACGCTTTCGCCTTTTAGCTTTATAAGAATAGCCTTAGCTTCTGCAGGACCAATAAAAATCGGTAAAAACCGCTCTGCAGATTTTTCCTTTAAGAGAACAACATATTGATATTCCATCTGTCGATTCATTAGTCCAATTCGCACACTGTCAATCGTCATCTCTACCATTAAAACGCCCCTCCTGTACTACCATCAATCAAAGTAATTCTACCCCTTGTTTTCCGAAACTGTCAAGAAATATACATATTATAATCGGCTTGCAGGAAGATACTGTCATTGTGGTATAATAGTGGCGCTTTATCTAAACTTATGCAATAAGGAGAGTTGAATTATGCCTGAGGCTATCATTTGGTTCAAAGATATTTCCAAAGAAGATGTCCCGATTGTAGGCGGAAAAGGAGCCAATTTGGGAGAAATGACGAAAGCCAATATCCCGGTACCGCCGGGTTTTGTTGTTTCGGTAGATGCTTATTTTGAATTTCTGAAAGAATCTGATATTTTGGGCGAAGTCCAAACACTCCTCGACTCTTTAGATATAGAAGACACCAAACAATTACAAAGAGTATCAACAGTTATAAAACAAATGTTTATGGATTCATCTATTATGCCCGAACTGGCTTTGAAAATTAAAGAAGCCTATAAGCAGCTGGGGGAAGGATTGGTAGCCGTTCGTTCTTCAGCAACCGCGGAAGACCTTCCCGAAGCTTCATTTGCCGGACAGCAAAGCACATATCTGAATATCGAAGGACCGGATGAAGTAGTTGATGCTGTACTCCGATGCTGGGCTTCTCTTTTTGAACCGCGCGCTATCTATTACAGAGTTCAGCAGGGATTCAACCATTTCAAAGTGGGAATCGCAGTTCCTGTTCAGAGAATGATTGCCTCCGTAACTTCGGGCGTTATGTTTACCGTTGAACCTGTAACAAGCAACACCAAAGAAATTGTAATTGAAGCTATATATGGTCTAGGAGAGGGGTTAGTCTCAGGAGAGGTAACCCCTGATTTATATATAGTAGATAAAGAAAATCTCTCTATTAAATCAAAAAGAATCAGCAAGCAGAAGAATCAACTCTCTATGAATCCCGGTAATAATGGTAAAGACATAAATACATGGCAATTGATTGATAAGGACTTGCAGGGTAAAATCAAGCTTTCGGATGAGGAAATAATCGAGCTGGCCAAAATCGGCAAACAAATTGAAGACCACTACCAGTTCCCCCAGGATATCGAATGGGCGAAAGAGAACGGTAAATATTTTATCTTACAGACACGTCCGGTTACCACAATCAAAGAAGCGGTTGAAGAAGAACCGGAAATTAATGCTCCGGTACTGTTAAGCGGCGTTGCCGCCAGCCCGGGGCTGGCTTCAGGACCGGTGAAAATAATACACGAAGCATCCCAACTGGACAGAGTTCATACCGGGGACATACTTGTTACAGAAATGACTACGCCTGATTTTGTTCCGGCAATGAAAAAAGCAGCTGCTATTGTAACCGATAGGGGTGGAAGAACTGCCCATGCCGCTATTGTAAGCCGTGAACTCGGTATCCCCTGCGTGGTCGGTACCGATCTCGCCACAACAACGCTTATCGATAAAAAGATAATTACAGTCGATGGAGCCAAGGGCAAGGTTTACAGTGGTAAAATCGCCCGTAGTCTTACCACGACTAAAATGTCCAATATATTAAGAGAATCTCTTACTACAAAAACCAAAGTTTACGTCAATCTTGCACAGCCGGAACTTGCTGATATGATATCCGAACGCAATGTAGACGGCGTCGGCTTGTTAAGAGCGGAGTTTATAGTAGCACAAATCGGAGAACATCCCAGCTACATGTTAAAACAAAATAAAGGCAACGAATTTGTCGATAAACTCTATAACGGACTGATTTCTTTTGCAAAACCATTCTATCCCCGGCCGGTCGTCTATAGAACCACTGACTTTAAGACCAATGAATACAAAGACCTTATCGGCGGGCGTGATTTTGAGGAATCTGAAGAGAATCCGATGATCGGCTATCGCGGCGCTTCGAGATATGTAACCGATATTGAGTCTTTTAAACTCGAAATAGAGGCTATTAAACGTGTGAGAAGAGATTATAAGAACCTGCACGTGATGATTCCGTTTGTCAGAACCGTCGATGAGCTTAAACGAACTAAAGCTATACTTGAGAAGGAAGGACTGGTACGCAATGAAGATTTCAAACTCTGGATGATGGTTGAGGTGCCTTCCAACATTTTCTTAATTGAGAAATTCTTAAGTGTCGGCATCGATGGTATCTCGATAGGCAGCAACGACCTGACACAGTTGATACTCGGTATCGATAGGGACAGCGCCAAGCTGGCTTCCACTTTCGATGAACGCAACGAAGCTGTTATGATTGCACTGGAGAGAGCGATT
>JAAYAZ010000054.1 GCA_012719115.1 Dehalococcoidales bacterium | reverse complement strand
TTAACATACCCCCGTAAACCTGCGATAGAGCGGATACAACCCCGATAAGTAGAATAATAAGGCCGATTACTGTCATAGGGATGCCGCGTTCCTGATACAGATAGAGAGAAAAGAAAGGCAGGCACATCGAAAAGCCCATCCAGTTAAGCATACCTATTACGGTAACCAGCCAGATGTCACGGTGGAAGTAGCCGGTATTATTTTTATTAAACAACAGTTTTATCATTTTATTCACAGTAAGTATATTATCAATCTATGGCAAACAGACGGAAAATAGTAAAGATTATATTACTTTCGGATATTAAATAAAAATATTTGCCTGCGTCAATATACAGTCTGTGATAAAAAATAAAATCATGAGCCAAACGGCTATCCCAAAAGGCGAAATTTTTCTCTTATCAATGATATAATATCTCATCACAATTTAAGGGGGATATTGAGATGTATAACGGACTTGAGGTTAAATTACTGGCGATTACCCCTGACAGCGAAAACCTGGTAGAGAAGGCCGGCAGGCTGTGCTATGCCAGCGGAGATAAACAGGGTACTAACGAAAACTGGATATCGGCGCGTGTTAAACAGGGGCATGAAAGCCTGATTGAGCATGCTTCAGCTACATTTTATATCAAGGCTTCCCGCGCTCTCACTCATGAACTGGTGCGGCATCGCATTGCCAGTTATTCGCAGCGCAGCCAGCGCTATGTGCGCGAACTTCAGGCCGATTATATTACTCCTCCGGAATTCGAAGACAAAAACTCGGAGGCGGCAAAAATATTTCACGAATCAATGTCGGCGGCGTGGAGTAGCTATCGCAAGCTGTTAGATGCCGGGATGAAACCCGAAATAGCGCGTTATGTTTTACCGAACGCATGCATGACCGAAATCATCTGCACCTGGAACTTCCGAGAAATCCGCCATATCTTGAAACTACGCACCAGCCCGGCGGCTTTGCCGGAAATTCGCGAGGTGGCTCATAAAATCGCCGATATTATGAAGGAACAGGCGCCCAAGGTTTTCGGGGATTTGTAAAGATTTTCATTGCTGATGCTTTGATTTCCGTTCTTCCTGAGCTTGTCGAAGGATTTTAACGGAAATCACATTTACTATTTTGACGCCGTGGTTCGATCCCGACCTGTCGGGATTTCGTTCCGAACTACGTAACTCAACATTTTTACGAACGGCTCTGGTTGCCTCATTTTTATAAAGAAAAAAATGTCATTGCCGTACTGAGTGTATGAGGGGCGAATGAATCTCCTCCGCCGGATATATTTATTGCTATGCCATATATTTTATTGTCAAAGTATTTCATGATATATACGGGGCGGGGTAATTATGTTGTATCGTAGGGATTGCTTCGCCCCGACACATCGGGGCTCGCAAAGACGTATAAAGGTATTGCCATGCTGAATTCGTGACGGACAAATGGAGTCCCTCGTTCCCGATACGTCGGGACGGGCAGTGCCCGTCGGCAATGTGCGTATAAAGGGAGGACGACCATTGGTCGTCCCTACGAAAAAATAAATGGAATTGATTGTTTTGTCTTGCTGAGTTCGTGAGGGGCGAACGAAGCGCCGATTTACCGGGATTTCATTACGGCTCGCCGAAACTCAACATTCGGGGTGGGGGACATTTATAATAATACTTTTTCCGCTCCCCCGGGATCCTTCAGTTACCCATTGTGACTTCAGTATGGCAATCGGTTTGGAAGAATAATAAAAACAGTAAAAATCCCTTACTCGTATCCGGTCATTTCTAAATATCCGGTACCGATGATTTCGTCCTCATCCTGCGAGTCGTAGATATTGACTGCTCCCTCCCAGTAACGCGTGCTAAGGTCAAGCTCCTGTTGGTTAAAAGCGGCTTCGACTATAAATGTTTTCCCCATCGGCACCACTTCAGCCTGCCATTTTAGGGGGTATGTAACACCGGTGGAACTCTTCCATGTATCCAGCACGGTTAAAACAATATCACCCGTCCCCAGCTTGACAGTGCTGCTGTCCCCATTGACAATCAATCCCTCGTTATAGGGGTAAACGCTGCCGTCTTTGTACCTCAACTGGAAATATACAATTTCAGTATTATCGTTTAGCTGTATCGAAAACCAGTCCCAGCCGCCCTGTTCCTCGTTTAAGGTGCTGGTACTCCATTCTCTGTCAAGCCAGCTGTTGCCGCTCACTTCATGCCTCGTGCCATCAATCTCTATGGTGCCTTCGGTAGCCAGTCTTGTAATCGAATAATAGTAGGATGCGCTGCTCTTATCGACACTCTTGTAGCTTAATCCATTGTCACCCTCGAAAACGATATCCTTCAAAGGCGTCACATTCAGTGATAATGTTATGCCGTT
>JAAYAZ010000053.1 GCA_012719115.1 Dehalococcoidales bacterium | reverse complement strand
TTTTAACTCCGATATTTTCCCTGGCTATCGTACCCAACTCCTGTATATTCATCTGGAAACTGCCGTCTCCGTCTATACACCACACATTTTCATCAGGACAGGCTACTTTTGCACCCATGGCAGCCGGCAGACCGTAGCCCATAGTGCCCAATCCGCCCGATGTAATCAAGCTGTTGGGTTTGTCGAACCAGAAATGTTGTGCTGCCCACATTTGATGTTGTCCGACTCCGGTTACAACTATCGCATTGCCTTGAGTACTCTCATATATTTGCCTGATTACATATTGAGGTATTATGCAATCAGCATCTCTAATATTAATGGATGGATGTTCCTTGCGTAAATAGTCCATTCTGGATATCCAATCAATGTGGTCCTGTTGTTCAATCGCTTTATTTAGATTTTGCAGTATGGGTTTTATATCTCCGACTATAGGGATATCAACGCGGACATTTTTACCGATTTCAGCCGGGTCAACGTCAATATGTATGATTTTGGCATTGGGAGCAAAGCCGCTGATTTTACCGGTAACCCTGTCATCGAATCTCATCCCGATTGCAATCATTACATCGCATTCTTCAACTGCCAGATTGGCATAAGCCATTCCATGCATACCCAGCCAACCGTAAGATAAAATATGCGACTCGGGGAAGGAACTAATACCAAGCAATGTAGTAATTACCGGTATCTGAGCGGTTTCGGCCAGTTGTTTTAATTCATTGTAGGATTCCGAAATAATTGCTCCGCGCCCGGCAATTATAAGCGGCTTTTTAGAATCGTTGATTAATTTAGCTGCCTTGTTAATTTGGGCCGGATGCCCCTGAACTTTAGGTTTATATCCGGGCAAAGAAACTTGTTCAGGGTAATTAAACTCAGCCAGTCCTGTTAGAACATCTTTAGGTATATCTATCAGCACCGGTCCGGGCCGGCCTGTTCTTGCCAAAAAAAAGGCTTCCTTAACTATACCGGCCAGTGAGGCAGTATCTGTTACAAGGTAATTATGCTTGGTAATCGGCAATGTAATACCTATGATATCAATTTCCTGAAAAGCGTCTTTACCTATAAGTGAACGGGCAACCTGTCCGGTAATAGCTACCAATGGGACAGAATCCATATAAGCATCTGCAATTCCGGTAACCAGATTTGTTGCTCCCGGTCCCGATGTAGCTATGCATACCCCTACCTTGCCGGTAGCACGCGCATATCCCTCGGCGGCGTGTGCTCCTCCCTGCTCGTGAGCAACCAGAATATGTTTGAGCTGAGGGTACTGAGGCAGTGTGTCATAAAATGGAATGATAACACCTCCGAGTATGCCGAACATAGTGTCCACTCCTTCATTAATCAGGCTTTCACACAGTATTTGTGAACCGGTTTTCTTCATAGCATACCCCCATTATTTACTAAAAACAGCCCCGCTGCTTGCCGATGTAACATTTTCAGCATATCGTGCCAGATAACCTGTCTTGAATCTAGGTTCAAACTTATCCAGACTGTTAATTCTTTGTGTTATTTCGTCATTTGTAAGTTTAACCTCAAGCTTGTTATTTGGTATATCTATACTTATTATGTCGCCTTCTTTAACAGCAGCTATCGGACCTCTGGCAGCAGCTTCCGGTGATACATGTCCTATAGCTGCCCCTCTGGTAGCACCGGAAAAGCGCCCATCTGTAATTAATGCTACTTCTTTATCAAGACCCATACCACCTAACAGGGAAGTCGGGGTCAGCATTTCTCTCATACCGGGACCGCCTTTCGGTCCTTCATAGCGTATTACCACGACGTCACCGGATTTTATTTTACCTTGCATTATTGCTTTGGTGGCGTCATCTTCGGAATCGAATACGCGCGCCGGACCCTGGTGCACCATCATTTCGGGTGCAACCGCCGACCTTTTAACAACGCCGCCCTCAGGAGCCAAATTGCCAAACAGTATAGCTAATCCGCCCTTGTCTGAATAAGCGGTACTTTTCGAGCGAATGACATCACTATCAATCACGGAGGCTTTATCTATAATTTGTCCTATCGTTAAGCCGGAAACCGTCTTCAGCTCCAAATTCAATAAAGACTGTAATTCCTTCATTACTGCGGAAATTCCGCCCGCCCTATCAAGGTCTTCGATATGGTATGTTCCTGCAGGCCTTAATTTGCAAAGACAGGGTGTTTTTTCGCTGATGTAATTTATTCTGTCCAGCGGAAACTCTACACCCGCTTCATGCGCAATAGCTATAAGATGCAAAACCGAATTCGTGCTGCCGCCTAACGCCATATCGACCGAGAAGGCATTTTCCAATGAATCGGCATTTATAATATCTCTGGGGCAAATATTATCGACTAGAAGTTCCATAATTTTAGTGCCCGCTTTTTTTGCAAGTTCAATTCTTCGTGGGTCAATAGCCGGAATAGTTCCGTTACCGGGCAGTCCCATTCCCATTACTTCGGTCATACAATTCATTGTATTGGCAGTAAACATTCCGGAACAACTGCCACAGCCGGGGCATGCCACCTCAACCAGTTCCTCCAGCTCATCCTCGGTCATTTGTCCTCTGACAACTTTTCCGACGCCCTCAAAGACTGAGTTCAGGTCTACTTTTTGTTCTCCCTCGCTTGTACAGTACTTGCCTGCCATCATAGGACCGCCGCTAATAAATATAGCCGGGATGTTTAATCTCAGAGAAGCCATTAACATTCCGGGCACTACCTTGTCGCAATTGGTGATAAAAACCAGTGCGTCAAAAGCATGTGCCTGAGCCATTATTTCTATAGAATCCGCAATCAGTTCACGGCTGGGTAAGCTGTATTTCATACCGGCATGATTCATAGCAATACCGTCGCATACCGCGATTGTGTTGAACTCAAAAGGAACGCCACCGGTTTGGCGAACACTATCTTTTACTGCATCAGCAACACTTCTTAAGTGGATATGCCCCGGAACCACTTCCGTAAAGCTGTTTACAATGCCGATAAATGGTTTTTTCATATCCGGAGTGGAAACACCTAATGCATGAATCAAGGAACGGTGCGGTGCTCTTTCTATTCCTTGTTTAACTACATTACTTTTCATTATGTGTTCTCCTCAAGTTAATAAAATTAAAAAACCCATCCCTTTGGGGACGGATCTAACAACAGGTTAAATAAGCCCATCTCCGTATTTTTATACCTAAAATATCATAGTCCTGTGTAAAGTGTCAAATATATTTAAAGCTAACAATATTAACAAGACTGTCTGTTACGGGACTCAATGGCTTTTATTTTGTCGATGCGGCGTAGATGCCTGTCTCCTTCGAAGGTGCCTGTGAGGAAACTAATGACAATATCCTGAAGTGAATCAGGATTAACACTTGAAGCAAGGCATAGCACGTTGGCATCGTTGTGCTGCCGTGCGCGCAATGCCAAAAAACTGTCGAAGCACAAAACCGCCCTTATTCCGTTTACCTTGTTAGCGGCAATGCTCATTCCTGCACCTGTGGAACAAATAAGTATTCCTCTATCGGATTCCCCATTGATAATACTGTCACAGACAAGCTCGGCAATATCGGGATAATCGACGGATTCCTCTGTAAAACAACCGACGTCTTTACAGGTATAACTATTCGTGGTTAGAATATTTTTGACCTTTTCCTTTAAATCCAGCCCCCTGTGGTCGCATCCTATAGCAATCTGCTTTGTACTCATTATTTTATCCCCTCGTAGAATAATTCCAGTTCACTGCGGGTAATAGCACCCTCTCTTAATATAATCGGATACCGTCCTGTCACATCGATGATAGTGGATACTACGCCGATAGGACATTTACCATCATCGATAACAAGGTCGACTTCATTACCTAATTGTGTAATGACATTTTCTGCGTCAATATTGCTGGACATACCACTGATGTTGGCGCTGGTTGCGGCTAACGGCACCCCTGTGCCTTTAATTAAATCGATAGTCATTCGATGCTTTGGAATACGAACGGCGATAGTTTCCTTTCCGTTGGTGATAATATCATTAACCGACTTTCTTCTTGGCATTATAAGTGTAATCGGTCCCGGCATATATTCATTAATAAAACATAACGCCATATCTGATATATAATCTACTACTTGGTTGATTTGTTGTTTGTTAGCTACCATTACTGGCAGGGCTAAGCTATGCGGCCTTTGTTTTATTTCGTAAATACGTTTGAGAGCCTCCATGCTGTCGTACCTGGCAGCAAGACAATAGACGGTATCCGTTGGAAATGCTATAACACCTCCATTTTTTAGAATACCTATCCCTTTCTCGATTTGAACGTTAATATTGGTGGGATTTTGAAAAGACATTACTTTAAGTCCTATACTTAACTTGACGATATTATAGCAGAATGTTAATCTGTGTGCTATAAAATATGAATACAGAAAAAGAAAAACAGCCGATAGACGAAAGTTATAGAGTAGCTGCCAGTGGCGACGTGGAAGTTTCCACTTATCTTGAGATAGCAAAGGAAATTGCCGGTGAAAAACCGGTTGCCAGCAATGAAGCCATCTCCGGAGTGGAACAGGAATCCATTGTTGTTATAGATTTTGGCTCCCAGTATAGTTTGCTTATTGCCCGCCGTATCAGGGAGTTGAATGTTTATTGCGAATTGGTTACGCACGAGACCCCATGGGAAAAAATTGCCAAGTTAAATCCCAGAGGTATTGTTCTTTCTGGAGGGCCTGCGAGTGTTTATGAAGCAGACTCACCGAAAATTCCTGCTTATGTTTTTGAAAAATCATTGCCTGTGCTTGGAATATGTTATGGAATGCAGGCTATGACTTATCAACTTGGGGGACAGGTTGAAAAGGGCTTGAAACGAGAATACGGGCATGCTGTCCTTCATATCAGTCATATGGACTCTCCTCTGCTGGCAAATCTGCCGGACGCCATTACGGTTTGGATGAGCCATTCCGATAAAATAGAAACAATGCCTCCGGGCTTTGAATCACTGGCTTATACAGAGAACACACCCATAGCTGTAATGGGTAACAATAATATGTATGGTATTCAGTTCCATCCGGAAGTTGTGCATACGCCTCAGGGTAAGCAAATTTTGGAGAATTTTGTTTATAAAATCTGTGGTTGTCGCGCCAACTGGACGATGGGCAACTTCATCATTGATAGTATAGAGAAAATCAGGCAACAGGTGGGAGACGGAAATGTAATCAATGCCATATCAGGTGGTGTAGATTCTTCGGTAGTGGCTACTCTGATACATAAGGCTATCGGAAAGCAGCTTACCTGTATATTTGTCAATAATGGGTTATTACGCCGGGAGGAAGCCGAAAGAACACTGGAGGTCTTTCGTTTAAATCTTGGAATGAACGTCATATATGTTGAGGCTACTGAACGTTTTCTGAAGAGATTAAAAGGCATAACTGACCCCGAGCAAAAACGTAAAATTATTGGCGACGAGTTTATAAAGGTATTTGAAGAGGAAGCCAAGAAGCTGGGAGAGGTAGGGTTTTTAGGACAGGGCACTTTATATCCGGATGTAATTGAAAGCACTTCCTCTACAAGCAATGCCTCCGTCAAAATCAAGACGCATCATAATGTTGGCGGTTTGCCTACTGATATGACATTTAAGCTGCTGGAACCGCTTCGGTATCTTTTTAAGGACGAAGCGCGCCAGGTTGGCTTGGAACTTGGTTTGCCGGAAGAAATGGTATGGAGACAGCCTTTCCCCGGACCCGGTCTGGCGATACGGATTATTGGAGAAGTAACGCAGGAAAAGCTTGATATATTAAGGTCTGCCGATTGGATTGTAATGGATGAAATCAAAAAAGCCAAGTTATATCGTCAGCTATGGCAGAGTTTTGCTATACTTACAGATGTAAAGAGTGTCGGAGTTATGGGTGATTACCGCACTTACGGTTATTTGATTGCGCTTAGAGCTGTAACCAGTAACGATGCAATGACAGCTGATTGGGCGCGCTTGCCTTATGATTTACTTGCTCGCATATCCAATCGCATTGTAAACGAAGTAGCTCTGGTTAACAGAGTGGTTTATGATATAACCTCCAAGCCGCCGTCAACTATTGAATGGGAATAATGAGCAAAGGAAGGTGATATTATATGGATTTAACTACTAAAATAGTATTAATTATAGCCAGTGTACTTATTATTGGCGGATTATGCTTCACATTAATTTATTATCGCGATGATATCTTTGGTGAGCGCATTACAAACACCACAACCACAGAGGTCAGCACCATTACCCAGGGCGGCATGCCTGAAGAAGAGATTGCCTATGTGGAGAATATAACGGCACTGGATGATGAAGTGGTTGAGGCAATAAAAGACCTTAACGACTTAATGGCTACCTCTCAGATTTCCGATCAGGCTTGGTGTGACAGCATGTCGTTGGTGCACGGTGAGATTATGCAGCTTCACGACTCGGCTACTAAAATGCAGGTTCCTACTGATGGCGCTGCTCAATTGCAGACTTACTATATCAACAATGTCACCCGTAACCTCTATCAGGCTGTTGTCTGGATTTCATCGGCAATTCAGCAAACTAACAGTGATTTATTGGATAATGCTATTGCACATATGGAAGCTGTAGATGGTGCAAGAGAAAATTTTTATAATCAATTAAACAGCTATGTTGCTTCCTATAACTAATTAAGTCGGTCGGTGTTGTGAAAGATACAGAAAAAGAGGAGATACTGAACTGGCTTTGTGATGTCGTACCTTTGTACAGACAGGCTGAAGAAATAACTTATTCAATTGAACAAATCGATGCCGACGGATTGCCTGTAGATTTGGAAAGCTTGCCGTATATTGTAAACGCACTCCGGCCTATTTTATCAAAGGTTAAAAAGATGCCCAAGCCTAAATACGGTAAGCTCCAGAAACTACAAAAGGATTTCAGGCTTACGCTTGATGCCTGTATAAAGTCTGCTAAATACCGTATGAAACTTGAAAAAAAATGGGGCAGGCTAACCTTTTCAACAGCTGTTTTCTGGACAAACCTTGCCATTAGTTTCAAAAAATCGCTATCATTAAAAATGGAAAAAATGATTCGTGATTTTGATAAAGGAGGATTGCTCTGAAAGTACTTGTCGTGGGTAGTGGGGGCAGAGAGCATACACTTGTATGGAAGCTTTCTCAAAGCCCCAAAGTCACGGATATATATACTGCACCCGGTAATGCGGGAACTTCTTTTCTGTCGCAGAACCTCGAGATAAAGGCCGATGATGTTGACACCCTTGTCCGTTTTGCTTTAGAGAACAAGATTGACCTTACTGTAATTGGCCCGGAAGGTCCTCTGGCAGCCGGGATCGTCGATGCCTTTCAGGCTAAGGATTTGAGAGTTTTCGGTCCGAATAAAACAGCTGCCCAAATTGAAGCCAGTAAGGTTTTTTCCAAGAATCTAATGCACAAATATGGCATACCCTGTGCAAATAGCGTCAATATTTCCTCATATGAAGAAGCCAAGAAGTATGTAAATAATCAGCAAATGCCGCTGGTAATTAAAGCCGATGGATTAGCAGCCGGCAAAGGTGTGGTTGTTGCTGAAACAAGGGAACAGGCTTTGCACGCGCTTTCGGATATTATGGATTCCCGACTGTACGGGGAAGCAGGTAGTAGCGTTGTTATCGAAGAGAAAATGATTGGCAAGGAAATGAGCACTTTTTCTATTGCTGATGCTTTTACCTCTATGCCAATGGTTTCTGCTTGTGACCATAAAGCTGTCTATGATGGTAACAAGGGTCCGAATACCGGCGGTATGGGGTGTTACAGCCCGCCCTACTTTCTTACAACGGAGTTGTCAGCGCAAGTAGCCGATAAGATAATGAATCCTACCATTCAGGCTATGATTAAAGAGGATAAACCCTATCACGGCGTATTATATGGTGGGTTAATGATTACAAATGAGGGACCGAAAGTAATGGAGTTCAATGCCCGTTTCGGAGACCCGGAAACTCAGGTTATTCTGCCGCGTTTAAAATCTGACTTGTTTGAGATAATGTTGGCGGTAACCGATAACAATCTAAAAAGTATCGAAATGGAATGGCACGAGGATGCCTGCGTAGGTGTCGTAATGGCGTCCGGTGGTTATCCGGGTAGTTTTAAGAAGGAATTACCTATAAGCGGATTAAACGATGTTGATAATGATATAATGGTCTTCCACGCGGGGACTAAGATTGATTCATCCGGGAAAATTGTTACCGATGGCGGTCGAGTACTTTCGGTTGTGGCTTTGGGCAAAAATCTCGCAGAAGCCCGACAAAAAGTTTATAATAATATTTCACGAATTCATTTTGAGGGATGCCATTACAGACGTGATATTGCCCTCTTTGATTGATAAAATATATAAAGGGGAATCATTATGCCGAAAGTTGCTGTCATAATGGGATCAGAATCCGATATGGGAACTGTTAAACCTGCTATCGAAGCATTGAATATGCTGGGAATTGAACATGAAGTAAAAATTATGTCTGCCCACAGAAAACCGGAAAAAGTGAGGGAGTTCGGTTTAGCTGCCAGAGAAAACGGATTTGAGGTTATTATTGCTGCCGCCGGCGGAGCCGCTCATTTACCCGGTGTAATTGCCAGCTGGACTTCTATCCCTGTTATAGGGGTTCCTGTGGCCAGCAGTGAGCTAAAAGGTGTAGACGCTCTCTATTCCATAGTTCAGATGCCGGGAGGAATTCCGGTGGCTGCCGTTGCTATCGGGACCGCAGGCGCTAAAAATGCAGCCTTTCTTGCAGCAGAAATATTGGGACTAAAATATGAAAATATAAGAAATGCCTATGACAATTACCGTAAGGAACTTGCGAAAGATAAAGGAGAAGTCGGCAAATGATAGAACGTTATAGCCGTCCACAGATGAAAAAAGTGTGGTCGGACGAAAATAAGTTTACCAAATGGCTAGATGTTGAAATCGCAGTTTGCGAATCATGGGCAGAACTGGGAAAAATTCCAAGAAATGCCGTTCCTAAAATAAAAATGGCACGTTTGAATATGAAGCGAATGGAAGAAATTCTCCAGGAAACGCATCACGATATGACTGCATTTATTGGTTCTGTATCGGAAAGCCTTGGGCCTGAATCAAGATTTATTCATCTGGGAATGACGTCATCCGACGTAATGGATACTGCGCTCAGTCTTCAATTAGTCGAAGCCTCCAATATTCTCAATGAGGATATAAAAGCACTGCTCTCTGTACTGGTAGAAAAGGCAATTAAATATAAATATACGGTTATGATAGGAAGAACCCACGGTATTCATGCTGAACCTACATCCTTTGGTCTTAAACTGGCGTTGTGGATTGAAGAGATGCAGCGTAACCGGCAGAGGCTCGTAGAGGCTACGAAGATGATTGCCGTCGGTAAAATATCGGGCGCTGTCGGTACTTATGCAACTCTTACACCGGAAGTCGAGGAAAAAGCCTGTGCCAAACTTATGTTGAGTCCTGCATCAATATCAAATCAAGTATTGCAGCGCGACAGGCATGCACAATTTCTTACTACTCTGGCTATTATCGGGGGTTCCCTGGAAAAATTTGCTACAGAAATACGAGGATTGCAGAAAACCGACACACGCGAAGTGGAAGAACCATTCAGCGAAGGACAGACCGGTTCATCTGCTATGCCTCACAAGAGAAATCCGGAGCTCTGCGAACGTATTTGTGGATTGTCCAGATTGATAAGAGGTTATTCGGTTACCGCAATGGAAAATATTGCCCTTTGGCACGAAAGGGATATCAGCCACTCCTCAACTGAAAGAGTAATCATGCCGGATGCCTGTCTTACCCTGGACTATATGCTTTCTATATTTACAAATATTATGGATGGCTTGATGGTTTATCCGGATGCAATGGAAGCTAATATGAATAAAACCAAGGGTTTAATATATTCTCAAAGAGTGATGCCTGCTTTAATTGATAAGGGGCTAAGCAGGCAGCAGGCCTATAAAATGGTACAGAAAAATGCTATGAAATCCTGGAAAGGAAGCAAGGATTTTCTTAAACTGCTAAAAGCTGATAAAGATGTACTGGCAGTTATGACGAGCGAGGAACTGGAATCTATTTTTGATTATAAATATTATCTGCGGTATGTTGATGAAATATTTAAAAGACTGGGTTTGACCGAAACTCAATGGAAAAAGAAATATATGGCGCTTGAACCGAAACAATTAGGGCCGAGGGCTTTATGAACGAAGAATCCGAAGTCTTGCTTACAACAGAACTCCCACTGCCGTTGTTTATCCGCGGTAAAGTACGGGATACCTATGATTTAGGTAATTACATTTTGATTGTAGTAACCGACAGAATTTCTGCCTTCGATGTGATACTCCCCTGCGGAATCCCGCATAAAGGGAATGTGCTTAATCAAATTTCTGCCTTTTGGTTTGATAAAACAAAAGAATTAATACAGAATCATGTCGTTGCTGTTATCGATGATGCTGATATTCTAAACGACTATTTGCCGAAAGATATGCGCAACAGGTTCCCTGCATATCTTAACGGACGTTCGATGCTGGTAAAAAAAGCCGAGCGCCTGCCGGTGGAATGTGTTGTGCGCGGATATATATCGGGCTCCGCTTGGAGTGAATACAGTAAAAGCGGCACTGTTTCCGGAATTGAAATGCCGTCAGGATTAACGGAAAGCCAAAAACTGGAAAGCCCCATTTTTACTCCTACTACCAAGGCAGAACAGGGGCATGATTTACCGATGACTATGTCTGAAATGGAAGACCTGGTAGGAAAAACGCTGGCAAATGAGATAAAAGATGCCAGTATTAATATCTATAATAACGCTGTGGAATATGCAAAAACACGTGGTTTTATTATCGCCGATACCAAGTTCGAATTCGGTATCGATGAAGGGAAACTTATTATCATTGATGAAATGTTGACTCCCGACTCGAGTCGTTTCTGGGAAGCGGATAAATATAAAGCAGGACAAGCCCAAGATAGTTACGATAAGCAAATTGTAAGAGACTGGCTCAGCAAGTCCGGTTGGAACAAAGAACCTCCGGGTCCGGTTTTACCCGATGATGTAATACAGAAAACAGCGCATCGGTATATTGATGCCTACGAAAAACTGACCGACAGGAAGTTTGTTTATTAGCTAATATGGGGACGAGCATTGCCTGTTCCCAGGGGGTTAACGATTAAATTGTCATTCAGAAGTCACAAGGGGTGACTGATGAATCCGGGGGGGCGGGGAGAAATCCCGATAAATCGGGACTTCGTCCTTTAAGAACTCAGCATTACAAAGGTATCTACGGTATCAGGCGGGAAACGCCGGATTAACCCCACCCTGGATACTTCGTCCGACCACCATTTATACTTAGCGTAGCTAATGTGCGAACTCAGTATGACAATAGAAATCGTCTTTGCGATGAGTCGCGATTTATTCAAAACGACGCGGCAATCCGTACCGTTCAATATTATCAGGGCTATGCTTTAATAATTACATATACAGGGCGGGATAAATAAAGGACATCGTAGTTATTGGTTCGACTTCCCTATTGGGAATGAGCTTGCAATGCCAGTTAAGTAATTTGTTATTATCACTTAGCACAAATACCTACTTAAAGCTGCCCCTTAGTGCTGGGTAATTCGTCAGACATTCTGGGGTCAATTCTGATTGCAG
>JAAYAZ010000052.1 GCA_012719115.1 Dehalococcoidales bacterium | reverse complement strand
TCTACTTGTACATCAATCTGTCTTTGACCTGTCCGGCTATGGCAGACATCGTCTCGCCCGCTTTGGCATTAACCACAATACTGGCCTGTGCATCGAACGGTGTGGGCGTGAGGTTAATTATCACCAGATTTGAGCCGGAATCTACCGCATAAGCCGGCAGATACGAAGCAGGGTACACAGTCAGCCCGGAACCGATGACTATCATCAGGTCGCAGGTGCAGGCTCTCTTCATAGCCTCATTTAAGGTGTCTTCCGGCAAGGGTTCTCCGAAAAATACCACATCCGCCTTCAAGATGCCTTTGCATTCCTCGCAATATGGCGGTTCATTTCCCGTTGTCTTTTCCATAACCTGTTGAAACGGATATCTTCTGCCGCAGCTTAAACAAATAAACGATTGCATATTGCCGTGCAGCTCGAGAACGCGTTTATACGGAACACCCGCTTTCTGGTGCAGGTTATCTATATTCTGTGTTATGACACAATCGAGTTTTCCCAAATGATATAGTTCGGCTATAGCCAGGTGGGCTTTGTTGGGTTCGGCGGAAATACTGAGTTCCTTAAAAAGCGCCCATTGCCTGCGGCGGGCATCAGGATTATTTAAAAATCTCTCATATGAAAAGTCTTCCGGGTCGAAACGCCCCCAGATACCGCCCGGCCCGCGAAAATCCGGTATACCGGATTCCGTGCTGATTCCGGCGCCGGTAAAAAAGGTCAAGCGCCTCGATTGAAGAATCAACTCCGCAATCTTATCTACTTTAGGGTTGTGATATTGCTCCATCTTCCTCTCTCATAATATCAGCGGGGATGAGTGAATACATTACCCCGTCCAGTATTTGCCCGTGTTGATATATCATATTCCTTAAAACACCTTCACGGACCGCTCCTATTTTTTCAGCTACCCGCCGGCTGGCAATGTTATCTGTTGCAGCTTTGATTTCGATACGGTTAAAATGCAGCCTTTCGAACCCGAATTTTGCCAGTAACAGTGTAGCTGAAGAAGCCACCCCCAGGTTGCAGTACTGCTTTCTTATCCAGTATCCCAGGTTGGCTGTCATATTCTGATAATCGATGCGATTTAAACCGTACCAGCCCATAATATTCTGTGTGGCCGGGTTAATAATGGTAAAGTTGTATTCCATTCCCCGGTCCCAAATAGTTCCGCATGCTTTCAGCCAGGTAAGGCTGTCTTCAATATCATAATCCTTGGTAGCCCAGGGCAGCCACTTCTCAAGTTCGTCAATCGATTCACGAACGGCATTACAATGTTCCTGAGCGTCTTCCACGCAACAGCAGCGCAATAATACTTCTCCATTGCCTAAAGTTATGGATTTCTCGATTTTCATACTAAATCTTACCACTATGACTGCAAATTTGGCTAAGGCAGCATCTGCCGCAAACGGGTTTTTTGTTACAGGCTTCCTTGGCGTGTTTTACTATTAAAGCATGGTATTCATTAAAGACGATGGGGTCGGTTGCTAAATTTGCCATAAAAAGCCTCTGATATTCGTTGTAATTATTCTCCTCACTTGTTAAGCCGATACGCGAAAAAATTCGTTTGGTATAGGCATCTATGACGAAAAGCGGTTTTCCCAGAGCATATAAGAGGATGGAATCTGCCGTCTCCGGACCGATACCGTAAACAGCAAGCAGTGCCTCCCTTAGTTTTTGCGTATCTGCTTTTTCCATACGGTCGATATCACTTGAATAGTTTTCATCCAACCAGTAAATCAGCGATTTTAGTTTGCGGGCTTTCACATTATAGTATCCGCTGGGCTTGATTAACTCTGCCAGTTCAGAAAAAGGCATATTTCTTATGGCATCGGGTGAAAGCGCATGCGCCTTTTTTAAATTAGTGATGGCTTTCTCTATATTTGTCCATGCTGTCGATTGTGTCAGTACGGCGCCGACCATAACCTCGAACGGTGATTCGGCAGGCCACCAGTGCTGAGGACCGTATGCAGCCAAAAGCCTGTTGTAGATATCGTTTACTAGAAAATTGTTTTTATTATCATCTTTCATACGGAAACACCGGTTGATAATTAAGCATTATAACACGTAATCAGGTTATAAATTGACTAACGGGGTCGATTATTAAATACAACCCCGTTAATTATAGGTCTTTTGTAAGTTTTATTGTAAGGTATATTATTCCAGCGGAGTCAGGGTAAGCAGCTTTTTAGCGATGTCCGGATATAAAGCAATGAACTTGAGCTCATCCTCGGTAAGCGGTTTCTGCGCTTCGACATTTGCATACCTTACCAGTTCCAGTATTCTGTTGGCTTCATCTTTGTCTTTAAAGGAAATCGACATATTTCCCATAATGTGGCCGAACCCTGAAATGCCGCTGTATTCCCCGGCGCAAATCTCCCTGCCGGTTTCAACAAGTTCGGGGTCTCCCCTGCCCAGTTCTTCGAATCCGTAGAGCTCGTAATTCTCAGGGTCTTTCAGCACACCATCGGCATGAATGCCGGATTCATGTGCAAAGGCATTGGCGCCCACGCCCACCTGATTGATGGGAATGGGAACCTCAAAAGCATAACTGGCAAACTTGGCAATCTTATAAGCTTTCGAAAGGTCAATGCCATTCCCCAGTTTATATTTTTCACCGAACCCTTTGGACTTGGTTATGGCAAGGATAGTAGCTACCAGGTCTGCATTGCCGCAGCGCTCACCGATACCGTTAATGGTGGTGTTGATGTAAGCGTCCTGTCCGCCGTCGATAACACCCTTGGCTCCGGCAATCGAAGTTGCGACAGCCATTCCAAGGTCGCCGTGACAGTGGAGTTCTATCGGAAGCCCTACATTCTCTGACAGCGCTTTTGCCGTTTCATAAATCGAGAACGGGTTATCATAGCCCAGGGTATCGCAATATCTTAACCTTACGGCGCCGTGTTCTTTGGCTGCTTTTCCGAACTTTATCAGATATTCTATGTCAGTTCTTGAGGCATCCTCGGCGTTTACCCCGATCGTTTTTGTTCCGTGCGCTTTAGCGGCTTCGACTGCAGCTATCATATCATTGATGATGTCGTCACGGTTTTTTCTTCCCTGGAATTTGCCGTTAATCATCTGGTCGGAAGTGGAGATTGACAGGTTAAGATGCTCCAGCCCGGGCACCATTTTATATGCTAACTCGACATCAGCCACCATTGCCCTTATCCAACCTTCCAGCCTCATGTTTTTTATGACACCGCATTTAGCCAGTTCCAGATTGGCTTGTAAATAATTGGATTCGTGTCTGGTGGTCGGGAAACCGAATTCCGATTGGAATACTCCCATTTCGTCCAGATAGATGTTTATCATGGTCTTTTCCAGCTTGGAAAGACCTAACTTTGCTGTTTGGACACCATCCCTGTTGGTTACGTCAACTAAATAAATTTTTGGCATATTTCTACCTCTTTTTATAAAATAAGAAACATTAACCCATGATGAATGGTTAATAGATAATGGTAGCACAATCTTCTTTCGACGGCAATTATGTGCTAGAATTAATCAGTGTTTTTAATCCTGTATAAGATAGCAAAACAGCTATGTTAAATAAAAATAATTATAGTGAAATAACATTAAAATCAGGGGGCAGCGGAATGGAAAAGATAAAAGTTGGAATCGTGAATGTTACCGGCTATGCCGGCATAGAATTAGCCCGGTTGCTGGTACGGCATCCGGATATCGAGCTTGTTTCGGTTACCGGCAGAAGCACGGCCGGCCAAAAGCTGGCAGAAGTCTTTCCGCATATGACAGGCGCTGCCGACCTTATCATAGAATCCGAACTAGCTGATGTAGATTTTGCCTTTGCGGCTATGCCCCATAAGGAAAGCGCATCGGAAGTAATGAAACTGGTCGAGCGAGGCATCAAAGTAGTGGATATCAGTGCCGATTTCCGCCTCAGCAATCCGGACGATTATAACGAGTGGTATGGTTTCACTCATCCCTCACCGGAGCTGTTGGATAAGGCGGTGTACGGGTTGCCCGAGCT
>JAAYAZ010000051.1 GCA_012719115.1 Dehalococcoidales bacterium | reverse complement strand
CCATGTGTGTTCTCCCCCTCGGGAGCGCGGAACAATATGGTCGATTGTGAGCTGCTTTTCCGCCTTGCCGCAATATTGGCAGATATAATTATCCCGATGAAAAACACCGAATCGGGTAAGTTTTTGCTCGGTGCGGCGTGTTCTTTTTACGAAGAAATCAAGTTTAATAACCGAAGGAATGGGGAAAGTGTCGTATGCCGAATGGATAAACCCCTTGCCGTTTTCCAGCATCTCCGCCTTACCCTGTATCATCAAGACGATGGCTCTACGGGCATGGCAGACGCTTAAAGGCTCATAACTCTGATTAAGTACCAGTACCGGACTATTATGCATAGCATTTGGCTCGCAATACTTAAAACTGCTCTATTTTAACGGAAAGAACCGTATAAGAGCAAATCAATCGCTAAATAAAAAGACCGGTTAGCATTTAATAGATGCTTGGTCCCAATAAGGAACCGTCCGTTTTATAATCATCTGGTCTTTTTTGTTCTGTTATACGTACTTGTAGTCCTGCGCGACGTGGACGAAGCGCTGTCTCCGCGGTAATCCGGCGCCTCGATGGCAAAAGTAACGCTAATCTTCGGGTCTATAAAACGCGAACGAATCGGGCTGTCGATTTCATCAAGAGAGCAACGCGTGGTAATAATAGTTGCCAGTCGGGCATTGTAACGCGAGTTAATGACCTGATACAATTTTTCCTTTGCCCAGGGCGTGGTATTTTGTTCCCCGAAGTCATCCAACACAAGTAAAGGGGTGTTCTTTACTTGTTCAAAAAACTGGTCGTATGAAATCTTGCTGTCCGGATTGAATGCCGAACGCAGGTGGTCTAAAAATTCCGGAACGAAAATAAAAAGTGCCGGCTTATTTGCCTGATAGCGATAGTTTACTACCGCCGATGCCAGATGCGTCTTACCACATCCGGTTACCCCCTGCAGGACAAGCCATCCTTCGGGTGACTTTGCAAATTCGAAAGCCAGCCTGTAAACACGCTCCAGGTTCTCCCTTTGTCCCTGTGGCAGATTAACCCTCTTCCAATCGAAACTGGCAAAAGTCATATTCTTCTGCAATTCCAGCCCATCACCCCAGCCGGTATCCATTGCATTATTATCCTGTTCTTCTATATAAAACATATGGCTTAAACGTTCGTCCGTTATGCGGTTTACCAACCGGTCGCCCAGTTGCTGTATCGGTGGTGTAGTTGTAATTACCGAAGGGAGTTCGTTATTAAAACGGTAATTCAACAGCTGGTCCAGTTTTTCTTTTGCCCAGGATTTATCAGAATGCGCACTCAAATCATCCAGAATGAGCAACGGAGCATTGCGATCCTGTTCAAATAGTCTGTCATACGTTACTTCGCTTTCAGGGTTGAATGCCGAACGCAGATGGTCCAACAGGTCGGCGGCAGTAATGAAAAACACAGGAAATCCATTACTGATTCGTTCATTGGCAATTGCCGCTGCAATATGAGTTTTCCCGCAACCGCTGGGACCGATATATATAAGCCACCCCTTAGGATTAGCGGCAAATTCCTTTGCGGCATTAACCGCCGTTTCAAATTTCTGCTGACCTGTGACAGAACCGCTTCTGCCCTGCGGAATGAGGTTGGCAAAAGTCAGCCTCTTCAATGAACCGATATTGCTATACCTCTCCAGCACCATTTGGCGCTGTTTATTGGTATTTTTACGAAGGCATTTACAGGGCACTACCTGGCTGTAATCGGGTTTTCCTGAGGGAAGCAGGGGATAAACAAATCCGGCGCCGCGGCAGTTAGGGCAATCAGAAAATACAGCAGGCTCTTCTTCAATGCTGGACGAAGCGTCCGAATTCGCCTCCGGTGTATTTTTCAGGGTCGTCTTTTTTAGAATATCTCCAATATGTTCCATCATTCCTACCTTCTTTAGCCCAGTTCTCTAAAACCGCTGTAATATAGCTCAACTTGCGTACGTTTTGTTTAACTGCTTCTTTTATGGCATCTGCAATCCAGGTTTCCGGATATAATTTTATAGCGTCCTTGAGTCCTTCCGCAATCATCGGTGTAAGAATACCGATATTCTCTTCGTATAATGAAAATATATTTATCGGCTCTTCTTCACTAACTGTATTGTCTATTGCATATTTTATGCCGGTAACTTTATGTTCACCGCTTTTTATCTTAGATGCTGCCTGTCTATCCGCTTCAGTATTTACAAAATATATATCACCATTTTCTGTCGATAATCCCAGAATTATTTTGTGCTCCATTGCCAGTTTCAGTGCGTCCTCAAGTTCATTCAGGGGTTTTTCGGTTTGTTTAAAGTTACTCATAAGGCTGGCATTTGCAGCAAGTTCGCTGAAGCTGACATATCTGGGATATCCCTTCTTATTATAGAGTGCTTCTATTATATGTAAGATAACCTTCAGCTCTCCGATATCATCTATCTGCGGTAAAACGTTGTTTATAAATATATTCGGTACCGCTGTATAACTCATTTTGGAGGGGAAACCGTTAAAATCCGTCATAACAGTTCCTGACTCGCAACTGTTAAATTATCGAATTTGGTTAGCCGGTCAATAAAACGCACTTTGACCTTGTCGATGGGGCCGTTTCTGTTCTTGGCAACAATAATATCAGCGACCCCTCTCGGATACTCTTCATCAGGGTGGTCGGCTCTCCAATCGTCCTCAGTTCGATAGTAAACCTCTTCTCTATTAATGAATATTACCATATCTGCATCCTGTTCGATGCTACCGCTATCTCTTAGGTCGGATAGTAATGGTTCGTGCTTTTCTCTTTTTTCAATGGCACGACTCAATTGAGATACTGCCAGAACAGGTACATTCAATTCGCGTGCCAGGGCTTTAAGCGAACGGGAAATATAACCGATTTCCTGCACGCGGTTATCATTGCGGGTGTCTCCCTGTAAAAGCTGCAGGTAATCGACAATAATTAAGTCGATATTGCGTTCAAAATTGAGGCGGCGTGCTTTGCTTCTCATTTCCATCATACGCAGTTGAGGGGAATCGTCGATAAATATGGAAGCCTCGGATAATACGCCGATTGCCTCCATCACCCTGCCTTCTTCTTCCTCGGTATTTTGCCCCAGCCTGAGTCGTTTGGCGTTGATACCCGTTTCGCTTGAAAGCAATCTTTGTGCCAAAGAATCACGAAACATTTCGAGGCTGAAAATTGCAACACAGGCACCCTGGCTAACGGCAGCGTTACGCGCAATATTAAGTGCCAAACTGGTTTTACCGATACTGGGACGAGCTGCTAATATTATGAGTTCGGAACGTTTGAAACCATCCAGCAAATCATCGAGCCCGTGCAAGCCGGTAAAAACCTGTGGAATCGCCTGAAAACCGGCTGTCCCCGGTGGCGGAGGGGCATCGAAGTAGCCATCGAGAACGTTTTTAATATGAACAAAGTCAAGAGAATGTTCATGCCTCAGATGAAACAGCGTATCCTCTGCTTTATTGAGAGCGGCGCTTACATCCGGGTCGGCTTCATATCCTATTTCAGATATCTTATCAGCGGCATATATCAGCTGTCGCATTATAGAAAGCCTGTAAACAATACGGGCATAGTATTCAATATCAAGAGAAGTAGGAACGATAGAAATAAGGTGGCTGAGATAGGCGGCGCCGCCGCATTTTTCCAGCCTGCCCTCGCGCTCCAGCTCCTGAGCAACCGTTATCTGGTTGATGGCTTCATCGCGTTGGTATAATGAAAGACATGCCTGGTATATCCATCTGTTCTGTTCGGAATAAAAATCCTTGGGCTGTAAAAAAACAACAATTTCGTGAATAGAACGACCGTCGATTAACAACGAGCCATTAACGGCTTCTTCGGCATCTATATCGTGTGGCGGTAAACGTTCACCCGGCAACTCAGTTTTCCTCCAGGCTTTTAACAGTAACCTTTAACTTGGCATTGATATCTTTATACAACTTTACGATAACATCGAAAACACCTAGCTCGCGAATAGGCTCCGGCAGCTCTATTTTGCGTTTATCTACAACAAGCCCGGCGCTGTTTTCCAGTTCTTTAGCGATATCTGCGCTGGTTATGGAACCGAAAAGGCGGTTTTTAGAACCGGTTTTGGCTTTAATAACCAGATTCAATTTCTGAATTTGTTCGGCTGTCTGCCGGTGCTCGGCTTCCATTTGCGCATGTTTCTTTTCCTGCGCTTTAGCCTGAGCTTCGAGTTGGGCTTTTACGTTTGCGGTTGCGGGTGTTGCCAGTTTATTGGGTATAAGATAATTTCTGGCGTAACCGTCCGGGACGTTCTTAATGTCTCCTGCTTTGGCAACATTGGGCACATTTTTCAAAAAAACCACATTCATTCTTCAACATCCTTTAACAAAAATACTCATAGACATTATACTGCATTATGATGTCGGATTAAACCTGATTTTCAATATAATT
>JAAYAZ010000050.1 GCA_012719115.1 Dehalococcoidales bacterium | reverse complement strand
ACAATTAAGAAATAGGAGCAGTCAAGATAATTTCGGCTGCTCCCCGTTTTTTCTGGTAATCGCCTTTTAGTTTTTTATATTCCCCTTTGAAGGTTTTGCTGTTTATGTTATCCACAGTCATAATAATACCGTCTTCCCGGTTATCGTTATAATATCCCTTCCTTACCCCTCTGGAAGTAAAGCCGTATTTTTGGTAAAGCCTTTGTGCCGTCACGTTAGAAGCCCTTACTTCCAGTGTCATCATATTGCATTTCATATCTAACGCAAGTTCAATTAAAGCAAGAAGCAGCAGTTCCCCTAAACCGCGGCGACGGTAGTTATGGGCTACGGCAATATTAACTATATGGGCTTCGCTAACCATTATCCATAGGCCGGCATAGCCGATTACGTTGCTATCATTACTATTTATTGATTTGGCAGAATCACATTCACAAGCCACAATATAATGAGCCATACAATTTTTTAGCTCATTTTCAAAATTGGTAGGCATCTTCATATCCGGAAATATCCGGCGGTCCAGCTCGGAAACCGCAGATATATCATCCTCTGTCATACGCCGTACACAATAAGACAAGTCACATTTCCCCATCGCTTTAACGTTTTAATAAAACATTACTACAAAAGCCCGCACTAAACTGAATACATCAGAATGGATTGCATTTTCTATAATACTTATATCCCGCTACTTAGAAGATTGTTCTATTGTTTTGTTGGTGTAGCGTTCCCATTCTGAATAAACACAACCGCAATACTGCTGGCGGTATAAGTCCATCGGCTTGGTAATACAGCGGCTGTCGGAGTAGCGCTTTCTCAAATCGGCATAAAGGAATTTGACTCCTGTACTTTGAGAAATATTTTTACCCATCTCCCTTAGCAAGTCGTGTTTTTGCTGGTGGCTTATCAGCAGGGTAGAAGTAAAATTACCGATTCCGAGTTCAATCGCCTTTTCCGCTGTTTTACTCATCCTCATATCAAAACACAAAGCACACCTTTCGGCTTCGTGTCCCACCACACGCCTGAAATATTCCACAAAATCGTAGCCGTCGGCTACTACCAGTTCAAAATTCATGTTCTGCGAGAGAGTCTTCATTGCCTCAAGACGGTTTTGATGTTCCACATACGGGTGAATATTGGGGTTATACCAGAGAGCGGTTATAGCGTATCCCTGCTCCTGCCAGTATTTTACGGTATAAGCAGCGCAATGTGCACAACAACAGTGAATAAGAATATTTTTATTTTCCATATCAGAATAAAGGCTGCTGCGGCGGTTTTTGCTTGTTATTAAAGGGGATTCCGAGGTGTTCATATGCCAAAGGGGTTGCCAGCCTGCCGCGGGGTGTCCTCTCCAAAAAACCCAGCTGCATAAGATACGGTTCGTACACATCCATAATGGTATCCGCCTCCTCGCTAATCGATGCAGCAATGGTTTCAATTCCGACCGGTCCCCCGTTGAACTTACTGATAATTGTATTTAATACCTTGTTGTCAACGTCATCAAGCCCCATATTATCAACTTCCAGTTTTGAGAGTGCCTCAATTGTTATATCTGCAGTAGCACTCCCGTCACCTTTTACCTGTGCATAATCCCTGACCCTTTTTAACAATCGGTTAGCCACTCTGGGAGTTCCGCGCGAGCGGCAGGCGATTTCATGCAGTCCATCGGCTTCTGCTGTTACTCCGAGGATTTTTGCGGAGCGTTTCAATATTTCTTCGATGTCCTTAATATCATAAAAATCAAGCCGATACACCGCACCGAACCGGTCTCTCAACGGTGAACTCAATTGTGCATATCGAGTAGTTGCTCCGATTAAAGTGAAGTCAGGCAGATTTAAACGCAGACTTTTTGCTCCCGGGCCTTTACCTATCATTAAATCCAGCGCATGGTCTTCCATAGCGGGATAAAGTATTTCTTCCACAACCCGGCTGAGACGATGAATTTCGTCGATAAACAGAATATCCTGGCTGTGAATATTGGTTAAAATGGCTGCCAGGTCGCCGGTTCTTTCAATAGCAGGACCCGAAGTTATTCTAAGGTTAACGCCCATCTCAATGGCTATAATATTTGCCAGTGTGGTTTTACCCAGTCCGGGAGGCCCGTACAATAAAACATGGTCGAGTGCTTCACCTCTCCCCTTAGCGGCCTCGATGGCAATACTGAGATTCTCTCTTACTCTGGATTGGCCGATAAAATCATTGAAATACCTCGGCCTCAGACTGCTGTCCAGAGGAGAATCTTCATCGTTGGATTTGGCGGATATAATACGTTCTATTTCAATGCCCCCCGACTTTTATTGACTTATTATACCATATCATAAATAGCCTCCCTTAAAAAATAACCGCTTCCAGAAAAAGAAGCGGTTATTTATCGCCAATACTTTAAATATGATAATTATAATTCAGGTTTATCTTCATCACTCTCATCGAATAGGAAGTTTGAGAGGTCCAAATCTTTAACATCATTTAAGAAAGACTCACCGGATTCTTCAATACTTTCATTTTCATATCCGGAGGGCTCAGATTTATCTTCATCAATATCCGGCAGCAATTCAAGATTTTCTTTTTGAGCCAGTTTGTTTTCCATCTCTTCAGAAGCCTCTTTAGATGCCTTGCAGCGTGCCGGAATGAGCTTACCGATAATAACATTTTCTTTTAAGCCGGAAAGTCTATCCAACTTACCGCTGACCGCCGCCTCAGTAAGTACCCTGGTAGTTTCCTGGAAAGATGCCGCTGCCAGCCAGCTGTCGGTGCTTAGAGAAGCTCTGGTAATACCCATCAGAACCGCATGTGCCGTCGCCGGCTCGCCACCCTCGGCAAGTACTTTGGCATTGATTTCCTCATATCGGAACCTGTCTACAAGTTCGCGTGGTACAATGTCGTAATCTCCCGGGGAATCTATGCGAACCTTTGATAGCATCTGCCGTACAATAACCTCTACATGCTTGTCATTGATATGTACTCCCTGAGAACAATAAACTTTTTGTACCTCGTCGACCAGATATCTCTGTACCGCTTCTTTACCCAGTACCATTAAGATATCATGGGGATTTATAGAACCGTCAGTGAGCTGCTGCCCCGCTTTTACCATATCACCATCCTGTATGCGGATATGAATGGCGGCAGGGACCACATATTCTCTTTCTTCCTTTTCCTCTACCTTGATGTATACTTTTTTATCCTGAATAATGACTTCACCGGAGGTCCGGGCAGTCAGATTGTTAACTATCAGTTCCGCATAAGTCTGATTGCTGTCCTGCGGAGGTGCAGCGATTACGTTTCCGCTATCCACCCACTGTCCATGACTTACCAGTAATTCCCAGCCTTCCGGCAACTTGTACTCGTCATTATAGACATCGTAGCTGGTTACTTTTATACGTTTGCCTTCTTCGTTATTGATGACTTCAGCCATCCCATCTATTTCGGAGATAATAGCCTGAGTCTTGGGAGGTCTTGCTTCAAACAATTCCTCTACCCTGGGCAGACCGGTGGTAATATCCAAACCTACCACACCGCCGGTATGGAAAGTTCTCAATGTAAGCTGCGTACCGGGCTCACCGATACTCTGTGCCGCTATTATTCCGACTGCAGTGCTAAGCTCAATTAAGCGGCCTCGCGCAAGGTCTCTGCCATAGCATAACTGGCAAACCCCCTGCTTCAACTGGCAGCTTAAAGGAGACCTGACATAGACACTCGTGATACCGGATGAAACAATTGTTTTGGCAATTGTTTCATCGATTTCCTGATTACGGTCAATTATTATCTCTCCGGTTTCGGGATTTACAATTTGAGTTGCGGCCATTCTGCCGGTCATTCTTTCGGCAAAGGGCGGCAATACATCTTTTTCCTCCGGCTCCGTTAGCCAGACACCGTCTTCCGTACCGCAATCATATTCCCTGACAATAACATCCTGAGTTACATCCACCAGTCGCCTTGTTAAATAACCGCTTCCGGAGGTACGCAAAGCGGTATCTGCCAAACCCTTGCGTGCACCATGGGTAGAGATGAAGTACTCAATAGCACTTAAACCTTCGCGCAGGCTGGATTTGATGGGGAAGTCGATGATTCTGCCTGAAGGGTTGGTCATTAAACCGCGGATACCTGCCATCTGGCGAATCTGCGAAATGTTACCCTTGGCTCCCGAATTTGCCATCATATAAATACTGCCGTTTTTATTCATCGATTTCTGAATAGCCTGAGTTATACCGTCGGTAGTATCCATCCATACTTCGATAATACTGTTATATCTTTCGTCATCAGTAATGAGGCCTCGCTGGTACTGGCTCTCTACAATCGCTGTCTTTTCATCTGCTTTTTCAATCAATTTGGGTTTATCAACCGGAACCTCAATATCGCTCATCGCGATTGTAATACCGGACTTTGTAGCATATTTAAAACCAAGGTCTTTAAGGTCATCCAGTATCTTGCCCATGGCGGGATCGCTTCCGAGTCTTTTATAGCAATCTGCCACAATTCTTTTTAAACCGGATTTATCTATATCTTTGTTAATAAAACCAAGTTCGGCAGGTAGAATTTCATTAAATATAATTCTTCCTACACTGGTCTTTATTCTTTTCCCTTCATCAACTCTGACTTCTATTTCAGCCCTCAGTTCTACAGCGCCAAGCTCATAAGTCAGCTTGGCTTCTTCGAAACTACCCAGCCTTGAACCCTCACCTTTGGCGCCGGCTTTTATGGTAGTAAGGTAATAACAACCGAACACCATATCCAGTGTGGGAGTGACAACCGGTTCGCCGCAGCTGGGAAGAAGCATATTGTTTGTACTCAGCATCATTTCGCGGCATTCTTTTACAGCAGCATCGGATAATGGTACGTGAACGGCCATCTGGTCGCCGTCAAAATCGGCGTTGAAAGCAGCACACATCAAAGGATGTATCTGCAGTGCGCTTCCATCGATAAGCACCGGCTCGAATGCCTGAATACTCAACCTATGAAGGGTAGGAGCACGATTAAGCATAATCGGCCTTTCTTTGACGACATCTTCCAGAACATCGTATACCTCAGGGCGACCCCTGTCGACCTGACGACGTGCGCTCTTAATATTTGAGGCAAGCCCCTCCATCACCAATCTGTGCATCACAAAAGGTTTGAACAATTCCAGCGCCATTCTGCGAGGCAGACCACACTGATGAATTTTAAGTTCCGGCCCAACTACGATTACGGAACGTCCGCTATAATCGACACGCTTACCCAACAGATTTTGACGGAATCTTCCCTGCTTGCCTCTCAGCATATCCGAAAGAGATTTTGCCTTATGGTCACCGCTGACGGCAATGGCTCTGCCTCTTCTGCCGTTATCGATTAAAGTATCAACAGCCTCCTGCAACATTCTCTTTTCGTTGCGTATAATAATACCGGGAGCACCGATTTCAGCCAAATGCCGTAAACGGTTGTTTCGATTTATTACTCTTCTGTACAAATCGTTAAGGTCGCTGGTGGCAAAGCGCCCGCCGTCCAGTTGAACCATTGGTCTTAATTCCGGCGGAAGCACAGGTAACACCGTCAGTATCATCCATTCCGGTTTATTACCGCTGCGCCTGAAAGCCTCGACAAGCTGTAATTGCTTGCTGGCTTTGCGCCTTCTCTGCCCGGAAGAAGAGTGTGTTTCCTGTATCAATTGACTGCGCAGGGCATCCAGGTCGATTTCCTTTAATAATTTAAGAATCGCCTCCGCCCCCATTTCAGCCTGAAAAACATCTTCATATTGTTCTTTTAACTCTTGATATTGAGTTTCGGTTAAAAGAGCGCCCTTACGTATACTTTTCAACTGCTCGATTTTTGAAGGAAGGGCATCTTCCATCTGTTCTTTTTCCGTTTCAAAATCACGGCGTATTTGATTTATTTCTTCAACAGTTGCCTGGTCTCTTTCCATTGCGTCAATATTGTTATCAAGAGCCAGTTTGCTTTTGGCAATCTCATTGCTTAGTTCGCTTTCCAATTGTTGTATAACGGCGTTACACGCCTCTTCATTAACCTCGGTGATAATATAATGAGAAAAATAGATGACACGTTCAAGATTGCGGGCGGAAAGGTCCAGCAAAAGACCGATGCGGCTTGGAATGCCGCGGGCAAACCAGATATGGCTCAAAGGACAGGCCAGTTCTATATGCCCCATTCTTTCACGGCGGACTTTGGAGCGGGCAATTTCAACACCGCATTTATCGCAAATAATACCCTTATAGCGTATTCTCTTATATTTTCCGCACGCACACTCGAAGTCTTTAATCGGGCCAAAAATCCTTTCACAGAATAAGCCGTCTCTCTCCGGTTTTAACGTGCGATAATTGATAGTTTCCGGTTTTGTGACTTCACCGTATGACCAGCCTTTTATCTGTTCGGGAGAAGCCAGCGAAATGCGTACCGCATCAAAATCATTAACTTCAAGCATCAGTTTATTCTACCTCACTCTCTGGGGAATCGTTCTCTTTGTTTTCAGAATCGGCACCAAGACCTTCAAATAAAGAATCATCGGCTATTAAGTCTTCTATTTTCCCCTCTATATCTTCCGGTTCTTCATTGCCGGATACCATTTTTGCACTGCTCAGACCTTCGAATTCCGAGCTTTCCTGTATTTTTTCTGCCTGAATAATTTTCTCCTCTTCATTGATAACCTCAACCGCAAGTCCGAGACTCTGTAATTCTTTTACCAGAACCTTAAACGACTCGGGCACACCGGGCGGCAGGATATCCTCGCCTTTTACAATAGCTTCGTATGTCTTTGCTCTACCGGCAACATCATCGGATTTAATAGTCAGTACTTCCTGTAAATTGTGTGCGGCGCCATAAGCCTCGAGTGACCAGACTTCCATTTCACCGAAACGCTGGCCTCCGAACTGAGCCTTACCCCCAAGAGGTTGCTGACTGATTAATGAATAAGGTCCGGTTGCCCTGGCATGTACTTTATCTTCTACCAGATGTATCAGTTTCATCATATAAATATTACCAACAGTTACCGGCTGGTCAAACGGCTCACCGGTACGTCCATCCCTTAAAATAGCCTTGCCGCTTATAGGCGAAGGAGAATTTTTACTGACAGTAACTTCTTTCATTGTTTCCGTTAGTTCAATAGGGCTTAGTTTGCGACTTTTCACACCCAACTCTTCCAGCCATAAACGTAAACAGACATCGCGCGCCTCACCGATTAACGCACTGTTAAACACTTTTTCCCCGTCGAAACCCTTTCCATTTACCCATTTTTTGGCTTTTTCAAGATCCAGCGAGGGTTTCCCACCCTGTAAATTTAAAGTAATCGAACCGGTTTTTTGCACCAGCCATGTTCTTGCCAGCGCGTCTTCGATTTCAGTATCGCTGGCTCCATCGAATACGGGGGTTAAAACTTTGAATCCCATATTTCTGGCAGCCCATCCCAAGTGAGTTTCCAGTATCTGCCCCAGATTCATTCTGGAGGGGACACCGATGGGATTGAGTACTATATCTACCGGGGTGCCATCAGGTAAAAACGGCATATCGGCTGCCGGTGCAATTACGGAAATGACACCCTTGTTGCCGTGTCGTCCCGCCAGTTTATCACCGACCGAAACAGATCTTTTCTGGGCTACCCATACCTGCACCCACTGATTAACACGCACAGGTAATTCTGCTCCTTCATCACGTGAAAAGAGCTTGACATTTATCACCTTACCCCATTCACCGTGAGGCATTCTTAAGGATGTATCCTTAACTTCTCGCGCTTTCTCGCCGAATATGGCGCGCAGCAGTTTTTCTTCCGCTGATAGTTCGGTCTCGCCTTTGGGAGTAATCTTGCCGACCAGAATATCATCGGGACCGACCTCCGCACCAATGCGTATAATGCCGTCTTCATCCAGCTCGCTGAGACTTTCTTCACCGACATTCGGAATATCCCTGGTGATTTCTTCAGGACCCAGTTTTGTATCCCGGGCTTCAACCTCGTGCTTTGTTATGTGAATGGAGCAGAACTTATCCTGTTCCACCATTCTATCGGAAAGAATAATAGCATCTTCGTAGTTGTAACCGCCCCAGCTCATAAAAGCACAGACCACATTCTGTCCGAGAGCTAATTCACCGTCTTCGGTAGCAGAACTGTCAGCCAGTACATCACCCTTCTCAACTCTTTGCCCGCTGCTTACAACAGGATGCTGATTTATGCATGTTCCCTGATTGGTGCGAATGAATTTCTGCAGCGGATATACGTCTTCCTGTCCGCTATCGCTTCTAACAACAATTTGAACACTGGTAACCGAGATAACCATACCGGCATTATTTGCAAAAAGCACCTGGCCGCTGTATTTTGCGACTTCTCTCTCCATACCGGTGGCTACAATCGGCGATTCGGCACACAGTAAAGGTACTGCCTGCCTCTGCATATTTGCCCCCATGAGAGCACGATTGGCGTCATTGTGTTCAAGGAAAGGAATAAGGGATGCCGCCACACTGAAGATTTGCTTGGTGGATACATCCATATAATCTATTTTTTCAGGAGGAAGCATCATATAGCGGTCTTCATAACGGACCTCGATTCTCTTGTTAAGGAAATATCCGTTCTCATCTATGAGGGTATTTGCCTGAGCAATATTGTACTTATCTTCTCTATCCGCCTGTAAGTATTCTATTTCGTTCGATACATATGGCTTAATAGGAATATTCCTGGCCGACAGCTTGGCTATTTCGCCTGCCGTTTTTTTGTTTATTTCCTCTCCTGCTTTTAAGATAACTTCATTCTTATCATTAAGAATATCTTCACCGGCTATCTTCCCAACCAGTTCTTTGTCGGAGTTACTCATTTCTATCACAACTTTGCGATATGGCGTTTCAATGAAACCATAACGGTTTATACGCCCGTAAGTAGCCAACGTACCGATAAGGCCGATATTCGGACCTTCAGGAGTTTCAATCGGGCAAATCCTGCCATAGTGGGAGTAATGTACATCACGCACATCAAACCCGGCTCTGTCACGAGACAGACCACCGGGACCCATAGCCGATAAACGACGTTTATGCGTCAACTCCGCCAGCGGATTTGTCTGGTCCATAAATTGTGATAACTGAGAGCCGCTGAAAAATTCCCTGATTGCCGACAGCACCGGACGAATATTGACTAAAGCGCCGGGCGTAACTACATCATTACTTATGATGCTCATACGCTCTTTGGCGACTCGTTCCAGCCTGACCAGTCCGACACGGAATTGATTCTGAATCAATTCACCTACCGTTCGAACCCTTCTGTTTCCCAGATGGTCGATATCATCGGGAGTTTCAGCCCTGTTACTCACCCTTATAATATGGCGAATAATTTCTATCATATCTTCCCTGGTTAAAGCTCTGTCGTCATCGTCTTCTTTTTTGGGAATATTTAATCTCTGGTTAAGTTTATATCTGCCGACTATACCCAGGTCGTAATGCTGCGGATTAAAAAAGAGATTGGTAATTAGCTTTCTGGCGTTGTCAACATTGGGAGGGTCACCGGGACGCAATTTTCTGTATATATCTATCAGTGCGTCTTCCTCATTTTTTATCAATGGGTCTTTATCAAGTGTTGACTGAATAAAATGCCTCGATGGAGAATTGTCGTCGCTCTCAAACATTTTCAACAGTTCTTCATCGCTGCCATACCCGATGGCGCGCAATAAAGTAGTGACCGGTATCTTCCTCTTGCCATCCACTTTGACAGATATAACATCACGGCTGCTGGTATCGAATTCCAACCATGCACCGCGGCTGGGAACAAGATTCGCTTTCCCTAGCTTACGACCGCTGGTAGAGTCTTCATCCACGGTGAAATAAATACCGGGTGAACGTAATAACTGGCTGACTATTATCCTTTCGGTGCCACTCGTTATAAACGTACCCTTATCGGTCATAAGGTGTATGTCGCCAAAGAACAAATCGAACGGTTCTCTTATCTCCCCCGTTCCTTTTGTAAGTAGTCTTGCCTTAACATATAAAGGCACTGAATATGTCTGGTCTTTCTGTAAACATTCCTGTTCGGAATGGCGGGGCTCACGAAATTCATAGCTGATAAAACTCAGTTCCAGCCTGTTGCCGGTAAAATCCTGTATCGGGGATATTTCATCCAGCAGTTGTTTAATACCCTCTTCCTGCAGCCATTGAAAAGAGTCTAACTGTACTTCGACCAGATTAGGCACATCGAGGACCTGTGGTAGTTTGGCATAGGTTTTGCGTTCAACGGGATACTTTTCCTCTTTGGAAGGAATTGGCGATTTAGATACCATTCTCACTCCTTAAAATCTGAATGCGGAATTAAAAAATAAAAAAGTGCTAATGCGCATTAACACAAATATTCGGCGTCGGGAATATATGTTGATTTCTTTGAGGCATAATAGCAAAAAGAAAGTGTAGCACAAAAAATAATTTTTGTCAATTCTATCTCTTATATTTATTTCCACCTATCATTATACAGTATATGTGTCAAATGTCAAATTAATTCAGGCTTTACACTGGGAAACAATACATCTATAATTTATGTAATCTTTTTCCGTGTAGGAAAACCCAATAAAACAACCCAAACTTCATATATGCTCTTTACTATATATTTATATATATTTAAATAGATTAGGAATTGAATATGGCACTTGAAAATGATTTGGCAGACTTTACCCCCACTGAAAGCACCTATTTAACAATCGGCGTTTTTGACGGAGTGCATCTTGGGCACAAAGCTCTTCTTTCAGAACTTATTACAAGGGCAAAACAAAAAGGCTTGCGAAGCGGTGTTATTACCTTTAAGCAACACCCGCGAAAGGTTATCAATCCCTGTAGTAAACTTCAGTTTCTTACCAATACGCAGTTAAAAATAAAACTGATTAAAGATGAGGGGGTTGATTTTGTTATTCCCCTGACTTTCACAACAGAAATCGCCGCTATCAGCACATCTGATTTTATTTCATTACTACAAAAAAGGCTTAAAATGCAGGGTCTAATCGTAGGCCCGGATTTTGCGCTTGGCAATGCCCGCAAAGGAGATATTGCATTCCTCCAAAACCTGGCAAAATCGATGAATTTCGATTTTTCAGCTATTTCGCCGGTAAAAAACGGCATTGGGAGAATCAGCAGCACCTCCATCAGGAACGCTTTAGCCGCCGGCGATATGGAAAAAGCCTATCATCTACTCGGACGTTATTTTAGTATTGAAGGAGAAGTAATACAGGGAACCGGTACCGGCAAAAAAATCGGATTCCCCACTGCCAATCTTTATGTAGATGCCGAACAGGCTTTACCGCTGGAAGGCATATATGCAACCAGAACCGGTTTTGACGGACAAAGCTATGATTCCGTTACTTTTATCGGCAAACGTGTCACCTTCGGAGATGCCAGAAGAACCATAGAAACCCACCTGATAGATTATAATGAAGACCTGTATCATAAAAACCTTAAAATT
>JAAYAZ010000049.1 GCA_012719115.1 Dehalococcoidales bacterium | reverse complement strand
TGACCTTGCCCCATCTACAAAAACAACCATTAAAGGAGCCGAGTCATTTTCGGCTGACTGTTACAGCGGACGCAATTTCCATTTCGGCATACGAGAGCATGCAATGGGTGCGATTGCAAATGGAATGACCCTTCATGGAGGAGTAATTCCTTTTGTTTCTACATTTTTAGTATTTTATGATTATATGCGTGCTTCAGTCAGGCTTTCCGCATTTATGGAACAAGGTGTTATATATGTATATACACATGATTCTATCGGTGTTGGCGAAGACGGACCTACCCATCAACCAGTCGAACAGCTTGCAGGTTTAAGAACAGTCCCCGGTTTAGTTACAATTAGACCGGCCGATGCAACAGAGACTGCGGAGGCCTGGCGAATTGCCGTTAACAACAGAAATAAACCGACTGCTTTAGTTTTTACACGCCAGAAACTCCCTGTTATAGATAGAAGAACAACCGCTCCTGCCTGCAATGTAAAATATGGCGGTTATATACTGTGGCAATCATCCGATACGCCTGATATTATTTTAATTGCTACCGGCTCGGAGGTACATATAGCGCTGGAAGCCGGTAAAGCTTTAGATAAGCAGGGCATTGCAACTCGCGTAGTATCTCTGCCCTCATGGGAGCTATTTGAGGCTCAGACCGAGGAATATAGGGAATCGGTACTACCGGGAAATATTAAAGCCAGAATTTCAATTGAAGCCGGGGTGACGTTCGGTTGGGAACGATATGTGGGCAGCGAGGGCAAAACCATAGGAATCGACAGGTTTGGTGCATCAGCTCCGTTCAACGTTTTGCTTGAAAAATTTGGATTAACTCCTGATAGAGTTGTTACTGAAGCGCTTAAAATGTTAAACCGATAATTAAACTGTTACGCATTAAAAAGTTTTTGCAATCGGTAATAGCTCTCAGCCGGATTATCCTGGCAAAACACGGCACTGCCAACACAGATATAGTTTACCCCTGATTTTGCAACAGTTTCTATATTATTTTCTTTTATGCCGCCGTCTATGCCAACCGGAACATTCGGGTATTTATTGCAGAAAGCTCTGATTTTATTAAGTACTTCCGGAATAAACTTACTGCCGTAATAGCCCGGAATAACAGACATAAATAAAACTGAATCCAGATCTTTAACCAAAGAATCAAGTGTTGATATTTCAGTATCCGGATTAATCGCTATTCCGGCTTGCAAACCGGCATTATGAATGGTATTTATTATCTTGTCGTGTGATTGTGTGGCTTCATAGTGGAAAATTATTTTCTGCGCCCCGGCACGAGCATAATCATTAACATACATTTCAGGATTGTTTATCATCAGGTGAGCTTCCCATTTTAAGCTTGGGTTCACTTCAAATATATCTTGAGCCGTAATGCTTTTGGATGATACAAATGCACCGTCCATAATATCAATTTGAACAAAATCGGTAAATGTTTCAGCTACCGACAGCATATCTCTTAAACTATTCGGTTCATCTGTTAATATAGCAGGCACAACTTGAATTTTGCTTTTCACAATGTAGTCCTCTCTGTCTTTATTTATAGGAGGGCAGTTCGCAAAGTTTTAAATCTCCCCACACACCCATCTCGTTATCTATTATAATTACAGCGCCTTTTAACAGTCGAGTACTTTTAGCATAATACAACGCTTTGTTTATGTCGTTTTTTGTTTTTACCATATTGCATATCGATGTGGCGGCGGCATCGGCTATTGTGGCTGAACCTGCTAAAATAACCACTGCGTCCGCTTTTCCGTAACTGAATGAGTGCCCGACTGTGCCTGATGAAGTACAAATACCCAGTGGGCAGTCCTCTTCCGATATATCAATTCCATATTTTCCATTAAGGGCAGAGTTACCGGCATAAATAGCAACAGTTCTATTCGTCTTGCTGCTTATAAATATATCACCGCCGTTCTCTATAATAACCTCTTCTGAAAACGCCAGAAGGTCTTTGCCGACATATTCAGAAATAGCTCCCGCAATCGAAGCCATAGGACCTACATCGAATATTTCTGCCGCCTCTGCCATATCCTTTATTATATCAGGAGACTTAATGTCAATTGGTAAGGGCTTAAATGATGTAGAAAAGTCCGGATATAATTTAATGTAATTTTCTATTTCATTCCGGAATTTGCTTGCAGAATTAAATGCTTTATCATTTAAATTACAGGATGTACGTATATATAAATCGGTCTCTTTGATAATTACACTATAAGAGTACAGATCTTTATCCTGTATCCAATTACGATAGGTTCTTTCCTGATACATAACATTAGAAATGCAGTTCCATTGCTCGTGGCGGACATGCCTTGAGGCATA
>JAAYAZ010000048.1 GCA_012719115.1 Dehalococcoidales bacterium | reverse complement strand
TGCCTATCAGTCTAAGGTAAACAGTAAGTACAATACCAAATTTAATTTGCCGGTATTGTTTGTTACACAGCTAATCGGTGTTGCCCTCGGAATAAAGCAAGATAAATTGGGTTTGAAGAAGAATATTGTCAACCCGAATAAAGTCCTGGCAAAATATCTGTAAAGGAGAGCGGAACTATGGAAGAAGTAAGAATTGGCGTTTATATATGCGATTGCGGTACCAATATCGCAGCTACAGTTGATACAAAAAAAGTAACTGAATTTGCCCAGGGATTGGATTCGGTGGTTGTTGCGCGTAATTATAAGTATATGTGTTCTGATCCCGGTCAAAACCTGATAAAAGATGATATTAAGGAAAAGAAGCTTAACAGGGTTGTAGTGGCGGCATGTTCTCCGAGGATGCACGAACCTACTTATCGTAAGGCTCTCCAGGATGCGGGTATCAACCAATACTATTTCCAGATGGCAAATATCCGCGAGCAGTGTTCATGGGTGCACGAGAATAAAGAAATGGCAACTGAAAAGGCTAAGGCTTTGGTTGAAGGCGCTGTGCATCGTGTAGCGTTTCATGAGCCTCTGCAAAATAGGGAAGTGCCGGTTAACCCGAATGTGCTGGTAGTCGGTGGAGGTATCGCCGGTATTCAGGCAGCGCTGGAGATTGCCGATGCCGGAAAGAAAGTATATCTGGTGGAAAAAGACCCCAGCATCGGCGGTCATATGGCAATGTTTGATAAAACATTCCCTACGCTTGATTGTGCAGCCTGTATCCTGACTCCGAAGATGACCACGGTCGGACAGCATCCGAATATTGATCTTTTGAGTTATAGTGAAGTGGAAGAGGTGTCCGGCTTTGTTGGCAATTTTAAAGCAAAGATAAAAAGAAAAGCGCGATATGTTGATGAAACGAAGTGTACCGGCTGCGGTGAATGCAGTAAAGTATGCCCGGTGCATGTAGATAATGAATTCGATATGGGTTTAAGCCAGCGTAGCGCTGCATACATTCAATCTGCTTATGCAGTTCCTAACAAAGCTGTTATCGATAAAAAAGGTGTATCCCCCTGTCGTGTTGCCTGTCCTGCCGATGTAAATGCTCATGCTTATATTGCATTGATATCCCAGGGAAAGTTTAAGGAAGCGCTGGAGGTGGTACGCAAATCGATTCCTCTGGCAGGGGTAGTCGGTAGGGTTTGCTACCATCCCTGTGAGTCCGAATGCGAGAGAGCTACTGTTGATGAAGGGCTGATGATTCGCGACCTGAAGCGTTTTGTTGCTGATTATGAAATGAAAATCGGCAGAGAAAAGGCCGGTCCTATTGAAATCACAAAGGATGAGAGGGTAGCTGTAATCGGTTCCGGCCCGGCAGGGCTTGCATGTGCTTTTGATTTAATAAAGAACGGTTATCGTGTTACCGTGTTTGAAAAGGCAGAGAAAGCCGGTGGTTTGATGAGGTATGGAATACCTAATTTCAAATTGCCTGAAAATATTGTTGATACCGAAATAGAATATATCAAGGAAATGGGCGTTGACATAAAGACGGGCTCTGAGGTTAATGATATTTCCGGCCTGTTCAATCAGGGATATAAAGCAGTATTTTTAGCAACGGGAGCTGGTAAAAACAAAGAGCTCGGTATTTCCGGTGAAGCAAGCGACAATGTGTTTGCGGCTCTTGATTTCCTGAAAAAAATCAATTCGGGTGAAAAGGTAGCGGTTGGTAAAAAGGTTGTTGTCATTGGCGGTGGCAATATTGCGGTTGAAGCGGCAAGGGTTGCCTGGAGATTGGGGTCAAAGGACGTTACGGTTGTTTATAAAAAATCCGAGGCCGAAATACCGGCCAGCGACAGCGAAGTTGAAGAAGCCGAACAAGAAGGCATTAAATTCAAATATGGCACTACTGCCAATGAAATTGTGGTGCGTGATGGAAAAGTAACTGGTGTTAAATGTGTCAGCGAAGATAAAGGACAAAAATCCGAAGAATTCTTGATAGATGCTGATAACGTAATAAATGCAGTAGGACAGGCGGTTGAAGAAACTGAACTGCCCAAAGAATTGGCATTTACGGAATTGGGTTATCTGGAAGTCGACCCCGTAACACTTGAAAGTAATATTTCAGGAGTATTTGCGGGTGGCGAAGTAGTCGCCGGACAATTGGATGTGATTGCATCTGTTGCTGCAGGTAAAGCCGGTGCTGAAAGTATTGACAGATATTTGAGTGGCAACGATCTGCGTGAAGGACGCTCCGAGCAGATGCCACGTGTAAGTAAGGTTAATAAGGATAAAGTCAAAGCAAAGTCCAGAACGGTTATGCCTAAACTGGAAACCTCGAAACGAAAAGATAATTTCGATGAGGTTGAGCTCGGATTTGATGAAAGCCTTGCAATAGAAGAAGCTAAACGCTGTTTGAATTGTGCTGTTTGTTCTGAATGTATGTTATGCGTTAAGGCATGCGAAGCTGATGCAATCGTTCATGATGCGAAGGAGCAGACACTCGAAGTCGAAGTAGGTTCTATTATTGTTACTACCGGAATGAAACAATTCGATCCTGAGGTAATGTACACATATGGATATAACCGGTTCGATGATGTTTTGACGGGACTTGAGTTCGAAAGACTTTCAAACGCATCAGGTCCTACCGACGGTGTTGTCGTTAAAAAGAATGGCGAGAAACCGAAGAGTGTAGCCATACTGCATTGTGTAGGAAGTCGTGATGAAAACTATCATAAGTATTGCTCGCGTGTATGCTGTATGTATTCATTAAAATATGCCCATCTTTTGAAGGAAAAGCTACCCGAAGCCGATGTTTATCAGTTATACATAGATATGCGCTGCCCCGGTTCGGGTTATGAAGAATTCTATCTAAGATTACAGGATGAGGGTGTCAACTTCATAAGAGGACGGGCAGCCGAAATCACCAATACGGCTGAAACACCGGAAGAGCAAGATAAACTAATTGTTCACGTTGAAGACACTCTGGTACGTAAGAAAAGAAAGCTGCCGGTTGATATGGTTATCTTAAGTTGTGCTCTCGAGCCGAGCGATGGCGCTGAACAAATTGGGAAAGTTCTTTCAATCAGTAAAAAAGCAGACGGATTCTTCCTGGAGAAGCATCCCAAGCTGGATCCTGTAGCTACCATGACTGACGGTGTGTTTATAGCGGGCTGCTGCCAGGGGCCAAAGGATATTCCCGATACTGTGGCTCAGGCTTCAGCGGCTGCCGCAAGGGCATTGGCTATGATAAGTAATAATAAGGTTGAGATTGATGGGGCGACATCAGAAATCATTGAGGAATTATGCTCCGGATGTCGTATTTGTAATAATCTGTGTCCGTACAGTGCGATTACTTTTAACGAAACTAAAAAGGTATCCGAAATCAATCCTGTTCTCTGTAAGGGGTGCGGGGTTTGCGTATCTGCCTGTCCTAGCGACGCTATAACGGGCAATCACTTTACCAATAAACAGATAATGGCTGAAATAGAGGGGGTGTTAGCATGAGTTTTGAACCTACGATACTAGGTATCCTCTGTAACTGGTGCTCTTATTCGGGAGCTGATTTGGCAGGAACATCACGAAAAAAGTATCCTGCAAATATCAGGATAATAAGGGTAATGTGCAGCGGCAGGGTTGACCCTGTGTTCATCCTTAAAGCCCTTCAATCGGGGGCTGACGGTGTGTTAGTTCTTGGATGTCACCCCGGGGATTGCCATTATACTTCAGGTAATTATAAAGCCATGCGGCGCATGGAAATGTTGAAAAAACTAGCTGAACAAATGGGAATTGAAGATGACCGCATTCGCCTTGATTGGGTTGCTGCATCGGAAGGCGACAGGTTCGCCGAGATAATTAAGGATATGACGGAAAAAGTAAAAAAATTGGGGCCTTTCCCCAGGGATGGAGGAGATAATGGCTAAACCAAAAGTTGCTTTATATTGGGCTGCCAGTTGCGGTGGTTGTGATATCGGCCTTCTGGAAATCGGTGAAAACCTGCTAAAACTTATTGATGCTGTAGATATTGTATTCTGGCCGGTTGCCATGGATGTCAAATATAAAGATGTCGAGGCTATGGAGGATGGAAGTATTGATGTCTGCCTGTTCAATGGCTCGATTCGCAGTTCTGAACAGGAACATATTGCAAAGCTTCTGAGAGCAAAATCAAAGGTTATGATAGCCTACGGAGCCTGTGCTTACCAGGGTGGTATTCCGGGTCTTGCCAATATGTATAACAGGGAAATGTTAATGGAGAGAGCATATCTGGAGACACCTTCTACTGAGAACCCCGATAAAGTTCTGCCCCAAACCAGCTATCAAGCCCCGGAAGGGGAGCTTACTTTACCGTTGCTTTTTGATACGGTTAAAACACTGGCGCAGACAGTGAAAGTTGAATATATAATTCCGGGTTGTC
>JAAYAZ010000047.1 GCA_012719115.1 Dehalococcoidales bacterium | reverse complement strand
TCTTTCCACCCTGTCCAGCCGGTACAACTGATTAACCAATACATTGATTCCGGCAACCATTTTAATGAATCATTTTCCCACAACGGAAAGGCAGCGCCGGTAACTCCAATGATGGAATCGCTATCAAAAGCCTTCACCATCTCTTCAGCCCAGTCGGGGAATAAAACAACATCATCATCCACAAAGCCGATAATATCACTTTTGGCGTTTTCGATACCAAGATTTCTAGCCATCGAAAGCCCCAGTTTTTTGTCGCTGAAAACAATGCGGACTCTGTCTATCTTTTTTTCTTTTATATAATCATTCAGCTTATCGCGCAGTTCCTGCGAACGCTCGACCACAAAAATAGTTTCCATATTTTTGTATGTTTGCTGCTTTATCGAGTCCAGCAGTTCGTATATATCATTCAGCCGCTCCGTAGTGTACGAAGTTATAACCAGCGACAGCGATAATTCACAGTTTGTGCTCATTGTATTCCACCGTCCAAAGCTTCTCTGAATATCTTGAAGTCTCTGGAGTGCTGTTCGTGTGAAACCCCGACTACCACACCCTTTAATTGGGAAACCCCGTTGATATAATCGATTGCCTCCGCAGGTTTTATATACCCGCTGGCAAGGATGCTCATAGCAATTACTTCGGTAAGGGGAATATCTGCCAAGGCTTTTTGGCATTCCTCTTTGGACGGATTCATCTGGAACCCGATTTTATTATAAGGCGCTACTATTGCTATTTTGTTTGTATCTATGCCGAGCTTTTTCAATGTATGAATCAATAGCGGTGAATTGCGTGTCTCGAAGCCCGGTTTGATTTTCATATCCAGCATAAACTCAACAAAGGATTTAAACAGCCATTCAAGTTTCAACGCCAGCGCCATTTCGGTGATGATTTCATGCAGTAAAAAACAGTAGGGCGCTTGTTTCGATTTTGCGGCGCTGCGTATCCGAAATATCTCATAATATAAATAGGCTTTCATTAAAGCGGCAGGGTTTTGGAATACCACGCCTTTGAAACCGTTAAATACCGCTTTAAGATTGCCCGATGCCACTATCTGCTTGGCTAAATGAATTGCCATCCCGGGTGTTCCCAATCTTGAAGCCAGCCTGACATAATCCGAGGCGGCTGGTGCGATAGCGTATAATTTGGCGGACACTTCTTTTTCGGATAGTGAGCTAACAATGTTAAGAGTAAAGTCGCTTACGGAAAACATAAAACCATCGGCGCCGTTTTCGGTGGCAATTTTAATCAATTCCGCACAATAATCCGGATTAGAGATTTGATTATTTCTGCTGCGCGCTCTGCTTTGAGACAGGTGGCTCACGCCGTGAAAGGGATTATCTCCGACCAGCAGTATTTTATGATTATTCATATTAAAACTGCCCTTTGCCTTTTTCAATTTCTTCGATTAAATAATCCACTTTTGCCGCTTCCGAAAAATCCGGGTTAGCTTTGCTGTTTCCAATAATCGAGTTAATAAAATGCTCATCTTCGCGATAGTATTCTGAGGCTGCCAGCAGAAACGGAACATTGTCGTTTAAGTCCTGCCTGTGCAATTCCTTGCTCTCGCCGGAATCGTTTTCGATTTTAATGAGGTCGGAGTTTACCGAAATAATGCCCTTCGTGCCGGTAATAATTAAACCGAATTCAGGCAGACGGTACCCTTCTTTAGCCCAGGAAATATCGAAATCACCTTCTATTGCTCGTCGATTTTTTACCTTAAAACAGGAACCGTTATCGATGCCGTTTTTAAAATCTTCATCATGTTCTACCGATGTCAATTCCAGCTCTCCGAATAACCATAAGCTTAAATCGATAATATGAGCGCCCAGGTCTCTGGTAGCGCCGCCTTTTACCGGTAGTGCATTGCCTTTGCTTTTTGCAAAGTCCGAGGCATAAGCGTATGCCTTGAAAGACGTCACCTCGCCAATCTCACTTTGGCTCAATAGAGCTTGCGCTTTTTGGTAGGTAGGAGCGAATCTGCACATATAACCTACCATATTCGTACCGCCCTTTTCTTGTGCCAGTTGACATAAATGTTGCGAATGTCTGAAGTCAGATGTCAGGGTTTTTTCCACAAAAACGTTTTTAGTAATCCCCGTTTTGTACAGGTTTTCTACAACGGAGTAGTGGGAGGGGATGGGGGTCGTCACATATACTGCGTCATATTGAGTAGAGGCAAACTTTTCGTATTTATCGGTTATTAAAACATTATCGATAGCTTTACACATGAATCTCTTCATCAAAGCGCTTTTATCGTAAATAGCAACAAGTGATGCGCCGGCAATGCTGTTAACCAGGCTGGCATGCAGCAAGCCCATTTTACCCATTCCTATTACGGCAATTTTTAAGGTGTCGTTCACTGTTGTTAAATCCTTCTGCAATTAACTTTGTCGGATGAAAGAATAATATTTAACGTCATAGCGCACAAAATGAATTAAAAGCGTTCCTTAATTATGATAAAAAAATCGGTAAAGCCCTGTTTGAAACTGGATACTTTGCTGATGTTGCCGATACGTCCTTTGTCTATTTGACGGATTTCTACCGTTTTTAACCCGGCTTTTTTGGCTTTAACAACCATTTCCTGCTCCATTTCAAATCCGTCATAGCGCAGGTTCAATTTAAGGAAATCCTCTTTCCTGATGGCATTGTAGCCTGAACATACATCGGTATATTTTGTGCCGAATAGTATGTTGGAGGTTTTCGTTAAAACCCAGTTGCCGAATTTATGATAGAGCGGCATTTTAGGGTTGGCATTTAAGAATCTGGAGCCTTTTGCAAAATCATAACCGTTAGTCAGCGGTTCGATGTATTTAGGCAAGTCATAAGGGTCGGTAGAGCCGTCCGCATCCATTGTAACAATAATATCACCTTCAGCCTGTGCAATACCGAATTTAAGCGCATCCCCCTTTCCCTTACCGGGTTGCGTAAATATCTTGATATTTGGTTTAAGTGTCTTTGCCACTTCAATCGTATCATCGGTAGAATTGCCGTCCACTAAAAGGATTTCATCCACCCACTCCGGTATCTTGGGCAGAACATGCGGCAGGTTTTCCGCTTCATTTAAAGTGCAGATGATTACCGATACCGGCGGGCAGTTGGCAGGTCTTTCCAAATTCATCTAATCTCTATCGCCCTTCGTCCAGCATATCCATCGCTTTTTTAGCGTCTGTTACAAACTGTTTTACAGTTTCACGGGTGTATTGATGGTCTGCCATTTTGGCAAGCATTGCAGGGGGAGTCGTTACGATATGTGCTCCCGCTAAGGCGGCGGAAGTGACGGAGCACTATCCATTGATAAAATTTAAAACAGTCAATCATGATAAAGACCATATGCATTTACATTTAACGATTCCGCCAACGATAGCTGTTGGAAAAGTAGTAGGGATAATAAAACAAAATACATCCCGAGAGTTGAAGCAAAAATTCTCGTTCATACGGCAGGTATATTGGGGAACGGAAGCCGTATGGTCGGAAGGATATTTTGTATCAACAGTTGGAGTTGATGAAGCAGTAATAATAGCATACATAGAGAATCAAGGTAAAAAAGATGCAGGGCAAACGAAGTTTGAAATAGGTTAATACCCCGACCGTAAGGTCGTGGGAAGTTTATT
>JAAYAZ010000046.1 GCA_012719115.1 Dehalococcoidales bacterium | reverse complement strand
TATAATGAATTGGCAGACATAGCTATTTTTAAAATCGAGGCAGATAATCTGTCAGCTTTAAAAATCGGAAATGCTTCGGAACTGTCAGTCGGAGACTGGGTAGTGGCTATGGGCAACTCGCTTGATATGGGAGTCAGCGCTAAGGAAGGAATTATCAGCCAGTTACATGTCTCGGTTGCCGTTGGCGGGCAATCTCTTGATGAACTGATAGAAACCAGCGCCGCGATTAATTCCGGTAACAGCGGCGGCGTGCTGGTAAATATGAACGGTGAGGTAATCGGCATTACAAATGCCAAAATATCCGCGGTAGGGGTTGAAGGTATGGGCTACGCCATAAATATCAATTTTGCTATGTCCATTATCAACGAGCTATCTGCCCAAATGACAGCTGATTAAACACTTTTTCGGGGATATAAAGAGGAGGGGAACTAGCCTCCTCTTTTGTTGTGTTAGCCTGTCATTGCGAGATTTCTCGACGAGAAAGCGAAGCAATCTCTACCGATTATTTTAATATTGCAATACAGTCTATTCGTGAAAGATTGCTTCATACCGACAAGCGGGACTCCAGCATGACAGGACAATTGATACCGCTCATTATTCCGTAGGGACGACCAATGGTCGTCCGCCCTTTATATGCACATTGCGGACGGGCAATGCCCGTCCCTACGATTAAATTTATTGAACACCATAGAAAAAGTGTAACCTATGTGCCTGTACTAAAATGTAACTATACCTAACACCCTCATCAGTCTCGTCCCGACTGGTCGGGATTCCAGCATAACAATAATAAAAGGCGGTAAATGGTATGTTAGTACTCCCTTCACTATCGCAATAGAGGTATAAATTCTTTATCATAGGTTGACAATAAAACAGACCTGGAATAGAATAATTTAAACAGGTGTAAATAGTATTATTTTGATTAATTAAAGGAGACCTTAGAAGGGGTTTCCTTATTTTTTCCCCTTCTATGGTACTGATATATATAGTTTAATGGAAACTCTTTTCTTGAGCGGATGCGCTCTCCTATTATCGGCTTGCCTCTTGCCGTTGTTTTTTATGCGTACGACGGGCAAAACCAGCCGTCGTATCGCTTTATTCATAATGCTATCGGGATTAGCCTGCATCACGACAACCGCTCTGATTTGTTTTTTTTCCGGCACAGACTGCAACCTGTTGCTGTATGCGCTGACACCGGAACTGCTATTTAACATTCACCTCGACCGCTTAGCGGCTTTCTTTACCGCTTTAATCGGACTTGTCGCTTTTTGCTGCGTGATTTATTCATTAAATTACATCGAGCACGGCGGCAGCGAAAAAGGAAGACATATTTTAACCGCCCTGCTGCCGCTTTTTATTCTCTCGATGATTATGGTTGTCGCTTCAGACAATATGTTCGGTTTCCTCTTCTTCTGGGAGATAATGTCGATTTCTTCATTCTTCCTTGTCATGTACAACCGGGAAAAAGTGGAAACACAGAAAGCCGGCATTTTCTATTTTGTAATGACACAGTTCAGCACGCTTTTCCTTTTTATAGCTTTCCTTTTGATTTACAGGTACACCGGTACTTTCGATATCGGTTACACAGAGGCCTTGCCGCAGGTTGTTAAAAGCTTTGCTTTTATGGCGCTGGTTATCGGCTTTGGCACCAAAGCCGGGCTTATCCCCTTCCACAAGTGGCTGCCGTATGCCCATTCCGCAGCGCCGTCGAATATCTCGGCGCTGATGTCGGGTGTAATGCTCAAAGTTGCCATTTACGGACTTTGCCGGTTCGCTTTCGATGTGCTCCAACCGGAACTATGGTGGGGATTCGTGCTGCTGGCATTCGGAACCGTTTCGGCAGTGCTGGGGGTAATTTATGCCCTCAAGGAACATGATTTAAAGAAACTGCTGGCCTATCATAGCATCGAAAATATCGGAATTATTGTCATCGGTCTGGGACTGTATGTTATCTTCAATCATTACGGGCTGCAGACAGCGGCCAACCTGAGCATGGTCGGCGCCCTTTTCCATACATTAAACCACGCCGTATTCAAGAGCCTGTTATTTATGACCGCCGGTTCGGTGGTACAGGCAACCGGTACGCGCAATATCGAAGAGATGGGTGGACTGGTGAAAAAAATGCCGGTTACCGCCATCCTGTTCCTTATCGGCTCCTGCGCCATCTCCGCCCTGCCGCCTTTGAACGGTTTTGCCAGCGAAATTATGATTTTTCAGGCATATTTAGGGTCGTTTGAATTGAATAACCCGGTTGTCGAAATTGTTATGGTTATCGGGCTGGCCGCCTTTGCCCTGATGAGCGCCCTGGCTGCCGCCTGTTTTGTAAAAGCCTTCGGCATCGTATTTTTAGCCAAACCGCGTTCCAGGGAAGCCGGTAAAGCTACCGAGGTGTCACTGGGTATGCTGGCTGGCCCGGCCATACTGGCGCTAACCTGTGTTGTACTGGGAGTATTCTCTTTCCAGATAATAAAGGGAATCGGCTTTGACCTGCCGGTACCCAACATGCTGCCGGTAAGTATATTATTGCTGCTTATAATACTGGTATTTGCCGGATTGCTAAAACTATTCCATGTACCGGTAAGAACAGGGGAAACCTGGGGCTGCGGCATACAAAAACAGACCCCGGTAATGGAATATACCGCCACCGGTTTTTCGGAGCCGTTTGTTACCATTTTCAGGTTGATATTCCGCACTAAAAAAAG
>JAAYAZ010000045.1 GCA_012719115.1 Dehalococcoidales bacterium | reverse complement strand
TTTAAATTATTACCCAAAACCAATTGCGGCGAGTGCGGCGTTCCCACCTGCCTGGCTTTTGCAATGAGTTTGGCCGCCGGCAAGACGGAACTTTCCAAATGCCCGTATCTTTCAGATGAAGCCAGAGAAAAACTGGAAGAAGCCTCCACCCCGCCCATCAGGCCGGTTACTATCGGTAAAGGTGAAAATGCAAAAATAATCGGCGGCGAAACTGTAATGTTCCGCCACGAAAAAAGGTTTGAAAATGCCCCGGCTATTGCCCTTCTGATAAGCGACGATATGACCGAAGCAAATATAGACGAACGTATCGAAAAGTTTAATAATCTCGTTTATGAAAGAGTGGGACAAACCCTGCGCGCAGAAATGGTTGCCTTAAAATGCCAATCCGGGGATGAGAATAAATATAAAGCCCTCATAGATAAGGTTATGCAAAAATGCAGGGCAAGTATTATGTTAATCTGCGAAAACCCAACCCTACTTGAAGCAGTACTGCCTGTATGTGCGGACGTAAGACCGCTTATTTATGCTTTAACTAAAGAAAATTTCGACAGGATTGCAGCTCCGGCTAAACAATATTCCTGCCCGGTAGTCGTTAAGGGGCAAAATCTTGATGAGATTATCGAACTTACTACCCGTCTTGAGCAATCCGGAATTAAAGACATAGTAATCGATAGCGGCATAAAAGATTTATCCGGCTCTCTGGAAGACCAGGTAGCTATACGTCGTGCCGCTTTGAATAAGAAGATGCGCTCTCTCGGATACCCTACACTGGTTATGGTTAACGAGATGACTGATGAACAGCTTCAGGAATCGTTGATAGCAGCCACATTTGTCGCCAAGTACGCCGGTATCATCGTGCTTTCCGATTTTAGCGGTGAAACACTCTTTCCGCTTCTTGTACTGCGAATGAACCTCTTTTCAGACCCGCAAAGACCATTAGCAACAACGGAAGGTATTTACGAAATAGGCGGACCCGGCGAGAACTCTCCGGTTCTTTTAACCTGCAATTTTTCGCTTACCTATTTTATCGTTTCCGGGGAAATTGAAAGCAGCCGCGTTCCCGGCTACCTGCTTGTAATGGATACCGAAGGTCTTTCGGTAATGACAGCCTGGGCTGCCGGCAAGTTCGGCGCCGATACCATAGCCTCTTTTGTGAAAAAATGCGGCATTACAGATAAAGTAAAACACCGCAAGTTGATTATCCCCGGCTATATCGCTATCGAAAGCGGAGCACTGGAAGAAGAACTCCCCGACTGGGAAATTATCGTAGGTCCGCGCGAAGCTGCGCATATACCGGCTTTTTTAAAAACATGGAAAGTATGAGGAATACATTATGATACTGATCGGTGAGAATATTAATATAATGTCCAAAACAATCGGAACGGCGCTGCGGGAACGTTTGCCCGACCCTATCCGTGAGCTTGCCAAAGCCGAAACAGCAGCCGGAATGGACTATCTTGACCTCAACATAGGTCCGGCACGTAAGGACGGTGATTCTTTAATGCATTGGCTGGTTAACACCGTACAGGAGGTTACAGATATACAACTTTCTCTCGATACCACCAACCCGCTCGCAACAGAAGCCGGTTTGAAAGCCTGTAAAAAACGGGCGCTTATCAATTCGGTTTCACTGCAGCCGGAACGGCTGGAAAAAATTCTGCCGATGGCAAAAGAGCACAATGCCGAGATTATAGGCTTGTTGTGGGGTACGGACGGTATGCCGCGTGATGCCAACGAGAGATGTATGCTGGCAGTTGATCTCGTTTATAAAGCAAACGAAATCGGTATTCCGAATGAGGATATCTGGATAGACCCTATAGTTACCCCGGTAAGTGTGGATACAAACCAGGTAAAAGCCTGTATCGAGTTTATGAGCATGCTGAGCGATATTGCACCGGGATGCAAATCGGTAGTCGGGCTTTCCAATGTTTCCAACGGCACTCCCGCTAACCTCAGGCCTTACTTAAACAGAACGTATCTGGCAATGCTGATGAAATACGGCATATATTCTGCCATTATCGACGCATTTGACGATGAATTGATAAGGCTGGCAAGAGGCGAAATGCCGGAGATACTGGAGCTGGTGCACAAGATGATGGACGGTTACAACCCTGATATCTCCACGCTGACGCAGAAAGAAAAAGAATATGCCAAATCGGTAAAGGTTCTCAGCGGCGATACCCTATACTCACACTCGTGGCTGGAGATATAAAAATATATTTTTAGAGATTAGTAATGTTTACTTCTGCCCATTCTGCGACATGCTCGGCAACTGTCATCCT
>JAAYAZ010000044.1 GCA_012719115.1 Dehalococcoidales bacterium | reverse complement strand
TGAATCGGGCGCCGATTTTTTGCACAACCACACTGTCAAAAATCTTGAAGTATGCGGTAACCGCGTGCTTGTTGAATATCAAAATGGTACCCGGGTAAGTGCTGTTGAAGCCAAAGCCGTAATTATTGCCAGCGGATTTAACTCCGGATGGTTTAAACAAAGCGGTGTAAAAAAAGAGCTTAATTTTACGATAGGAGCGCAAATCGAAGTTTATCACCGCGATATCGAAGAAATCGAAATCTATATAGGGAAACACCTTGCCCCCGGTTTTTTCGGCTGGCTGGTGCCGCTCGATGATAAAAGAGCCCTGGTCGGGCTGATGACCAAAAACAGCCCTAATAAATACCTGAAAGATTTTCTTAACCTGCTTAAAGAACGGGGTAAGGTAGCTCTTAACGGTGACAAGCCGGCTTATCGCGGTATCACACTGCAGCCGCCGCAAAGAACATACGGTGAGCGTTTTATTATGGTGGGGGATGCGGCGGGACAAGTAAAACCTTTAACAGGGGGAGGTATTTATTTTGGTTTGCTGTGTGCCGATATAGCTATAAAAACAATCGACCGTGCATTAAATGAAGACGATATGCGGGCGGTTAAACTGGCGACCTATGAGAAAGAGTGGAAACAAAAACTGAATAAAGAAATGCAAATCTGTCGTTTTGCCCGCCGGGTCTATTCGCAATTAAGCAACCGTCAACTCGACCGGTTAATTGACATAAGTAACACCTTTGGAATTGCAGATGAAATCGCAGCTTCTGATGAGCTCGATTTCGATTTTCACAGCAGGGTAATACGCAAGGCAACAACTTTACCTACGGTTTCAAAGTTATTATGGCGCAGAATCGCCGCATAATACATCAACCGGAATAAATAAATATAATCGGAAATTGGAGAATGAATGGATAGCAATAACTCAGAAATTAAAATGGCTGAAGCTGCTGCGTGTTTTATCGCGAGTCTTTCAGCAGAAGAAAAAGAATCCCATCAACCGATACTTAATCATTTTGTGCGCTGGTTCGGTAAAGGCAGGGTCTTTGGCGATATTATGCCGCCGGAAATTGCCAATTATGCGGAAAGGCTTTCTATTTCAGACGGCGAATATATGAAAAAGCTTGAGGCTATAAAGGGATTTCTTGCATATGCAAAGAAAGAACATTTTATCAAAACGAACTTATCCACGCATTTGAAAACTAAAAAGGGCAAGCTGAAAGTCGATAAAAACATTAAAAAGAGCACTGTTGAAAAAGTAACGTTGACAACAGAAGGTTACGAAAAGGTAAAAAAAGAACTGGAAGTTTTAAAAGAACAACGACCGGAGGCCATAGAAGAAGTAAGCAAAGCTGCCGCCGATAAAGACTTTCGTGAAAATGCTCCGTTAGATGCCGCCAGAGAAAGATTGAGTCATATTGAAGGTAAAATTAACGAATTGGAGGAGCTACTCAAGAAATCGGAAATATTTGATGGCTGTTCTAAAGATAACGGCAGGGTCGGCATCGGCGATTGCATAGTCCTGACGGATTTAAGTAATATGGAAATACTTCAATATACTCTGGTCAGCGCCAGAGAATTCGACCCGTCAAACGGAAAAATTTCCGGAACTTCTCCTCTCGGCAAGGCTCTCATCGGGAAACGTGCCGGTGATAACATTGAAGTGACGGTACCGCTAGGGAAGCTGTGCTATAAAATAGAAAAAATAGAACATGCCGGTAAGGTTAAAAGTAAGAAACAGAGATAAAAAGTATTGACACTTTTTTAGCAACAGTATAATCTAGTAACCATCATATTAATTTTGGCGGAGGGTAAAATTATGGGTAATACTGCTACCGGATTGCAGGAAAATATAGCGGCGTTACTGTGTTATGTTTTGGGGTGGATTTCAGGCTTGATTTTCTTCCTCCTTGAGCCGAATAACAGATTTATCAGGTTTCATGCCATGCAATCGATTATAGTATTCGGAATATTTACTCTGCTAAGTATAATATTTAACTGGCTTCCTTTCGGGTCTATTTTTGTGCTGTTTATTTCAATCTTTGCTTTTATACTCTGGGTGGTCCTTATGGTAAAAGCTTATCAGTGGGTTTACTATAAATTGCCCTTAGCCGGGGACCTGGCTGAAAAATGGGCAAATAAATAATTTTATGCTGCTTATATAGCGAATTTAATTTTAAAATAAAGTTCCCCTTTTGCTTATAAATAGGGCAGGGGTCGGTTGTTGTTTAGCTGATATCATAAGAGGAGAAGTTTTAATATGATACCTGTTATCTCATTCGTCGGCAGTCATAACTGCGGAAAAACTACCATTCTTGAAAAAGTGATTCGAGGGTTAAAGCAAAAGGGTTACAAAGTGGCTGTAATCAAGCATCACAAAGGCGATTTTGAGCTTGATATACAGGGAAAGGATACTTGGCGGTTGGCGGAAGCAGGCAGTGACGTTGTAGCGATTTCTTCTCCCCAAAAGACTGCCGTTATCAAAAAACCGGAGCAGGAATTGACACTCGACCGCATAACAGAGATGGTTTGTGACGGAATGGATATAGTCATCTCTGAAGGCTATAAATTCGATGATAAACCGAAGATAGAAGTGTTCCGTTCCGAGGTGAGTGACAGGATTTTAAGTGATGAGAAGGATTTAGTCGCTCTGGTTACCGACCGCAGGTTCGATATCGACGTACCACAGTTTTCTTTCGATGATGCCGATGGTATCGTTAAATTGATAATCGAAAAATATTTGGCAAACACTTCGCCTGCAGGTGTGTCGTTAATTGTTAACGGTGTTCCTTTAGATATGAAACCCTTTATTCAGGATATGTTTATAAACACTGTAAGCGGTTTGGTTGCCGCTTTGCATGGTACCGAAAACGCCAAAGAAATTAAAATCACAGTTCGCCTCCCTTAATTATCGATTAAAGGTGTCACAATGTCAGATCCTGTAAGTGCTATACTACTTGCCGGCGGGAAAAGCTCGCGGCTGGGAACGGATAAAGCCAAAGTAAAACTGGACGGCGAATCGGTTATGATTCAAGCCATTGCCGAAAAACTGTCCGGGCTAAGTGAAGATATCGTGGTGTCTACAAACGGCAGGCGTTATGAGGATATAACTATTCCGGTAAGGTGGGCAATCGATGTAAGGCCCGGCGCCGGTTCCCTTATGGGGTTGTATTCCGGTCTGCTTGCCGCAAAACACGACTATGCCATAGCTGTTGCCTGCGACATGCCGTTTATAAACATCGAGCTTCTCAAGTATATGATTTCGCTGCCGCGCGATTATGATGCGCTGCTTCCAAAGATAGGGGAACAAACAGAACAACTGCATTCCATTTATTCCAAAAACTGCCTTCCTAAAATGGAGAAATATTTGAATTCGGGGCATCTTAAAATAACCTCTTTTATGGATGAAATCGATGTCAAATACGTCGATGAAGATATAATTAATAAATACGACCCGCGGCACCTCTCCTTTTTCAATGTTAATACCGCCCAGCAGTTAAATGAAGCGCAGGATATTCTTAAAAACAAACAGTGAATTGTAGCTGCTTGAAAAGTCTGAGAATATTCTTAATACCATGGTAGAGATTGCTTCGTCCTCCTGCGTCGTCCTCGCAAAGACGGTTCCCATGATTATCGTTGTTTGCCTTCACCTTGGGAAAGGTGGTATTTACGAAGTAAATGACGGATGAGTGTCGTTATTCCCCCGGTTTCTCAGTCAGCACACGTCGGAACTTCCAGAATTACAATTAAGTCGTTAATCCCGTAGGGGCGGGCATTGCCCGTCCGCTAAATACGGAAACATAGGGGCGGACGACCATTGGTCGTCCCTACGAATCTATGGTTATTGTCATGCTGAGTTTGTGGTGTCCGAACGAAGTCCCGATAAATCGGGATCTCAGTTCAGCTTGTCGACATTCAAAATGCGGGACAGGTATAACGTTATTTTGATTGTCATTCGTCCCGACCGGTCGGGACCACGCAAAGACGGTTAAAGTTTATTTTTAAAAACCGCTCTGGTTCGACAAGCTCACCACGAACGGTTTTTTGCTTCGTTTATTATACAGCGACCTATCGCTTTAGAACATATCCTCTTCGCTGTCTTTGATAGCTTTTTGCAGTTCATCATTCAACAGCGGAGGCAGCCCTTCGATATCTACATTCAAGAATCCGCGAACGATAGTAGAAGTAGCCTCATCTCTGGTAAGCCCTCTTGCCATCAGGTATTCCACTTCCTCTTCGGCAATTTTACCGACGGCGGCTTCGTGGGAAAGGTCTATGCCGGCAAGATTTCCTTTAAGTTCGGGAATAGCGTGGATGGAGCCGGAATCGCCCAGTATAAGCCCGCGGCATTCCAGATGTCCTTTAACATCCGGTTCGTTACCTTCGATATAGCCCCTGGCGATAATATTTCCGCCGGTGGTAATTGTTCTGGATATTATTTCCGTTTTAGCGCCCTTTCCGTTTAATAGTACCCTCGACCCGATATCCATATTCGAGCCGGGCGGGGCAATCAATATGCTGTTGAAACGGGCGGTAGCGTTCTCTCCGATACAATTGGCGGTCGGATTCTGCTGCAGCGATTCTACCGGTTTCATAATCACATAATTATTCAAAAGCAAGCCGTTGTCCTCAATGATAATACCTGTTCTGGGGCGCACGCCCATTGCGGGAGTCCAGTTATGTATCATAGTGAAGGTAACTTTGGCGCCTTTTTTGATGTAAAATTCGGAAACGCCGAGGTGCAATCCTGGTTCGTTGTGAAGCGATGTGGTACAGCCGGTGATAATATGCAGCTCCGAACCCTCTTCCGCTATAACTATATTATGAACGTCCTGCACGGCTCCGACTTTATTGAGATAAAGGCATGCCTGCACCGGGAAAACCGTTTTGACCCCGGGTAGTGCCCTGATAAAATAGCCATCGGCATTGTTAAGCTCGACGTGAGCGGTATATTTATCGGCGTCAACTGATACGGCCTTCCACCAGTAATCTCCAAACCAGTCGTATTTTTCTTTAGCCTGGCTGACAGCCATAATTTCGATGCCGTCCTGTGTTTGCGAATAGTGGACAGGGGTGTTTCCCATCTGTATGAATGTACCGGAACGTTGTGCCGGGTCATCCAGCATAACGCCCGTAGAAAGCATTTGTTCCTTATCTTCCGCTGACAGTGAAGAGGGGTCGATATTTTTCGGTTTTTCGGAAGAATCGACGGTGTAATTCGATAATTCAATATC
>JAAYAZ010000264.1 GCA_012719115.1 Dehalococcoidales bacterium | reverse complement strand
TATCGGCTGTCGTTTGCCAGCTCAATGGCTTCCTCTGCATTTTTCACGCGCATGATACCGACTACCGGCGCAAAGATTTCTTCCTGCATCAGGTCCATTTTGTTTTCATAAACCTCGAAGATCGTCGGCATCACAAAAGCGCCGTTTATTGTTTCCGGCGTGTTCGGGCGTTCTCCGCCTAAAAGAAGTTTCGCGCCTTCCTGTTTAGCCTGCTCGATGAATTCCTCCGCCGTATCTCTGCAGGTATTATACGCAAGCGGGCCCATCATGGTTTTCGGATCCATCGGGTCTCCGACGATAATTTTACCGGCGGCTTTGACGAACCGATCAACAAAACGGTCATAAATACCGTCCTGTACATAGAACCTGCTGGGTGAGCCGCAGTTCTGGCCGGAATTGAAGAATGCGGCATAGGTAGCACCCTCGACCGCCGCGTCCAGATTTGCATCGTCCAGTACAATCATCGGATTTTTGCCGCCGAGTTCGGAGGCAACCGGCATGACCCTCTCGCTGGCAAGGCGCATGATACGTTTGCCCACAAACGAGTCACCGGTAAAATTAACCTTGTCGATACCGGGATGGTTCACGATAGCCTCGCCCACTTCGCCTCCCGGACCGGTCACGATGTTGACTACACCGTCCGGGAAACCGGCTTCGACAACATATTCTCCGAGCTTCAATACAGTCAGCGGAGCGCAGGACGGCGGTTTTAAAACCACCGTGTTACCGGTTATCAGAGCCGGCGCAAGTTTGGAAACCGCTGTGACCAGTGGGAAATTCCAGGGTGTAATGAGTCCCACGACGCCTACTGGTTCCCGAAAGGTCATAACTCTTGCGCTCGGGTCGGCCGAGATGGTCAGTCCCGTCATGCTTCTGCCGAGTCCTGCCATAAATTCCAGCTCAGCGGGTGCAAAGGGGATATCAAACTTGCTGGTTTTGCTGATCGGGCCGCCGTACTGCATCGTTTCCAGCGGTACCAGCTCGTCTTGATGTGCTCTGATGATCGCAGCCAGTTTGACAAGCAGATCGCTGCGGTCGCCGATATACGTCGATTTCCATTTGGTCTTGGCTTTGTTTGCGGCCTCGACAGCCAGATTGACGTCGATTTCGCTGCACTTGGGAACGATAGCGGCTAATGTGTTGTTTGCGGGGTTGATGACTTCCATTGTCTCGTTTTTCGCCGGTTTTGTCAATTTTCCGCCGATCAGGATTCTATAATCGTAGCCCACTTTTTTCACCTCAGACTCAAGTATTTAAACCATGTAATTGATGGCAACCAGTTTAAGGTCCGTAAACTCGGCCATGCCGACCATGCCGCCCTCCTTGCCGATGCCGCTTTCTTTAATGCTGGTTCCCCAGGGCTGCTCGTTTGACAGCATCTGGCAATTGATAAAAACGGAACCGACATGCAGGTCATTGACCAGCAGCATGCCTTTAGCGATGTTCTTCGTCCACACATGCGCACAAAGGCCGTATGGGGAGTCGTTAGCCAGCGCGAGGATATCATCCTTGTCGGTGTATTTAATGATTACGGCAACCGGTCCGAAGATCTCTTCTTTTGCGATAACCATGTCATGCGCAGCGTTACTTAATATCGTCGGCATCACGAAAAAACCCTTCCTGAGCGCCTCGGGCTTCTCACCGCCATACAATAAGGTTGCACCTTCTTCAACACCCTTTTTGATGTAGCCCTCAACTTTGTCCCGATGCTCTTTGCTAACGACCGGCCCCATCGTTGTAGCTTCGTCCTTCGGGTCACCGACTACAACGGTCTTTGCGTAAGCAATATATTTTTCACAGAACTGATCGTAGACCTTTTCATGTACATAGTATCTGCCCGGTCCGGAGCAATGCTGACCGCTGTTGTTGAACTGACGCCAGGCGAGCACCTTAAGAGAAGCGTCCAGATCCGCATCCGCCATAATGATCACCGGATTGTTGCCGCCGAGCTCCATTACGCACTTTTTTACGGT
>JAAYAZ010000043.1 GCA_012719115.1 Dehalococcoidales bacterium | reverse complement strand
CATTATACATACTTTGTTGACGCAATGCAATATCTTTAATTTACAAAATCTGAGAATCTAAAAATATTTTTTTTGACAATACATTTAATAACATACTAAACTCATTCTTTAAGTATTGAATATTATTGTCCCCAAGGAGATTTCGTGGCTAGAGGCAGTATCAGTATAGGTAAACTTTCGGGAATTTCGATAAACATAGATTACTCATGGTTTTTTATATTCCTGCTGGTAACATGGTCGCTTGCCGGCTCATATTTTCCTTCCGTATTCCCTGAATGGGGCTTAGTCCAATCAATTTCAGCCGGAATTATCACCAGCCTGTTGTTTTTCGCATCGGTGCTGGCTCATGAGCTCGGGCACAGCATAACAGCTCAAAGACACGGCATCCCTGTTAAATCCATAACGCTATTCATCTTCGGCGGTCTTGCCAATATTTCACGCGAACCGGAAAGCTCCGGTGTAGAGTTTAAAATCGCTATTGCCGGACCGCTGACCAGCTTTTTGCTGGGTATAGTATTCTGGGCATTGTATTTTTTATTACCATCTCCACGCTTCGACGGCGTCGCCGAAATTGCTTTCTGGCTGGGATTGACCAATGTTATACTGGCGGTATTCAACCTGCTTCCGGGCTTTCCTTTAGACGGGGGCAGAGTATTGAGGGCTATTATATGGAAGGTCGGTAAAAACCCGCAAAAAGCTACCAAATGGGTTTCCAACACCGGCAAAATAATCGCCTATTTAATGATTGCTGCCGGCATTGCGCTCTTTTTTACCGGCTACACATTAAACGGTTTATGGCTGGCTTTTATCGGCTGGTTTTTAAGCAGCGCCGCCTCGGGTAGTTCCAGGCAGGTATCATTGCAACAGAAATTGCAGGGGTATTCAGTCGGCGAACTGATGAATACAAATTATGTAAAAATACCGGCATACATAAGCATCGAAGAGATGTACAACCAATATATAAAAAATAATAAGAAAAGTTATCTGGTTGTAACTTCCGGAAATGAAACTCTGGGGTTGGTAAATATGAACCTGCTGCGGAATCTGGATAAAAAGCACTGGAGCTTCAAAACAGCAAGCGAGGTTATGACTCCGATTGCCCAACTCAGATATCTGCCCCCTGAAGCCGGGCTGATAGCGGCGCTTCAGCTGTTCCAGCAAGAAAAAACCGACCAGTTGCCGGTGGCAAGAGACGCCGAAATCATCGGTTTGATAAGCTATGATGATTTGATGGATTTTTTGAATAGGAAGGCTTAAAACCCCTCGGACTGTCTAATTATATTCGCTTATCTTTCGACAGACTCAGCATAACAGATAAAACCCGTAGGGGCGACCAATGGTCGCCCGCCCATGAGATACAAGATGCAAATCACTATAATAATCGCAGCAAATCCCCTTTGATTCCCCTTTTACAAAGTGGAAGAATACGTTCTTCTTTGACCGTAAGCAGTAAATAACAAGACAAAGCATTGTGGTCACTTCGCCTTTTGCAAATGGAGATTGAGAGGGATTTAAATAATATCGAGGTAATTATCAGGATTAGCAGAAATTCCCTTATCCGGCATCCCGATAATTTAATTTCACACTAATTAGCCTGAGAAAACCCGTATTTGCTATCCTGAATCCCGACTGGCCGGGCTGAAAAACCCCAGGGGGACGAAATAATATCGATGAGAATTTTACAGAAGGGAAAGCGGGGCAATCCCTGCGATTCTCTTTAATTACCCCACCCAGTATCAATAAATAGTAAATATTTCGACGATAAATAAAGCTCAGCTATGATAATACTCAACGGGAGAGATTGGTTCGTCGTTCGTTCAACACTCACTCCTCGCAAAAACCATTTTGGTAAATCCTTATATACAAAGTTAACGAAGCAAAATCACTAATGACGAACTTGAGAAAACATAAAAGAATCTTGAGTAAAAATTGGCTGGGGATGGCGGATTCTAACCCCACAAAGACAAAGGCAGATAATAACCCCTTCTTATATAATATTATACTGTAAGTCATAAGTACTTCCTGTAATTACTTGCATATTATGGAAGCTATATACTATAATATATTATATAGCTTCGAAATCAATACGGGAGGCAAACCATGAGTATAAAAACTAAAAAAGCCACCTTTAATTTATCCCCTGAAATCCTTGCTAAGCTCGATAAAGCAATGTCAGAGGGGGCTGCCCCAAGCAAAAATGCATTTGTTGAACGCGCATTGGATAATGAATTAAAGGAATTAGCAAGACAGGCAAGAAGAGTTCAATGGGAAAAAGCCGCAAAAGACCCGGCATTTATAAAAGATATCAGTGAGGTGGAGTCCGACTTCACTTTTGCTGATGGCGAAACCGCCGGGAGTATGGATAGGTGAAAACTTATCAATGGGCCGTTATAGAAGCTAATCTAAATCCTTCAACAGGAGCCGAACAAAAAGGAACCCGTCCGGTAATTATAGTAAGCAATGAAGAATTTAATCAGGCAATGCCTAATGTAACAGTTGCACCTCTGACTTCTACCAAACGTCATTTATATCCTTCCGAAGTGTTCCTACCCAAAGGTAAAGCGGGGCAGCCGTTTGACTCTATTATAATGGTTCACCAGATAAGAACAATTTCAAAAAAGAGGCTTGAAGGAATGTTCGGGCATTTGGAAGACGTCAAATTACAAAACGAAGTGCGGACGGCAATCAGAGAACATCTTGACATATCTTGAGTAAAAAATGGCTGGGGATGGAGGATTCGAACCTCCCCTCACGGATCCAGAGTCCGCTGTCCTACCGCTAGACTAATCCCCAGTACGCTAAAAATTATATCACGGAGAGCTTTTCAAGGCAACGTTACCGCCTGCAGTTAATTTACGCATTTCTTCAATGCCAAATTTACCCACCGGAATATAGACAAAGTCTCATCAATTTGTGCTATATTATTTCTTAGGGAGAAAAAATTGAACAGTCTGAAAGATATAAAGAAACGAATCGGCATAGAATTCAAAAATGAAGCCCTGCTTAAGCTGGCAATAACGCACAGTTCTTATGTCAACGAGTACCAGGCGATTGCCCCCGAATCCAATGAAAGACTGGAGTTTCTGGGAGATGCCATACTGGGCATGATAATTGCCGAGCACTTGTATTTGAAATTTCCGGAACATGCCGAAGGGGAACTTACCGGATTCAGAGCATCATTGGTATGCACTACAACACTGGCAGACATCGCAAAAAAAATCAATTTGGGGAATTATCTGTTGTTGGGCAAAGGAGAAGAAGCCAGCGGCGGACGCAATAAGGACGCCAATCTTGCCGGAGCGCTTGAGGCGCTGGTGGCAGCTGTATATCTTGATAAGGGGCTGGAAACCACGCGTGATTTTCTTTTAAAGCTATTCGAGGCGGAAATAGAAAATCCGGGCGAGCAAGGGAACTGCGTCGATTTTAAATCACAACTACAGCAAATATTTCAAGCTCGCAAGGGCGGAGATAAAGAGACTCCTGTATACTATATAGTTGAAGAGACAGGCCCCGACCATAAACGGGTTTTTACGGCTGAGGTCAAAGTTAGAGAAGCCCTGCTGGGTAGAGGAAGCGGTAAAAGTAAAAAAATTGCCGAAACCGAAGCTGCAAAAGCAGCGCTTGAAAAGCTGAAATAACTTTACAGTGATAACACGCTTTGCTAAACTTTTTTTAAAACAGGTTAATATTATAAACTGAGGAGGATATATATGGGTAAGCGAGATATTCAACGCCACGAAACCAAAAAACCCAAAAAGAATGCCAAGAAAGCCAGTGTATCCGAAATATTGGAACAACCACCGGTAGTCGAAGTAGTCAAGAAAAAGAAAAAGAAGGAACTGGAGGAAGATTAGAACTTTCTAAAATAATATGAACAGGATGGCTGATAAAGCTTCGGTTAGGGTAATTGTACGCGGGCGTGTCCAGGGTGTATATTTCAGGGATTTCACCCGCCGCAAAGCGGCAGAGCTTGCTTTATCGGGGTACGTTAAAAACCTTTCGGACGGCAGATCCGTTGAGGTTTATGCCGAAGGAAAAAAGGAATCACTCGAAGAGCTTGTCAGCCATCTCAAAATCGGCCCCACTGGAGCGGTTGTGGAGGAAATTACAACCGGCTACGGGGATTATACAGATAATTACAGCAGCTTCTATATCAAATACTGATACACTGCCGCACTGTTTCCAATCCTAACCCATATAGATGATTATAAAACACTCCTGCAGACGACGACACCAGTCAAATCGCTATTTATAAATCGAATTCAGCCATCGATTCTTTAATCATATCCAGATAATTTGTTTTTATGCCGAGTGTCTGCGATACTTCGAGGTCTATTTTATAGAGGTCTCCCATAAATATCTTTCCGCACTCCTCTATTTCGCCCTTTGCCGGCTCGTCTTTGGTAATAAATTTTTGTCGAGCTTCGATTATTCCCAGGTCAAACGGCATTGTAAAATAGAGGTCGGTGATTACTTTTTCGATTCCCATGCTGTAGAGGTCTTCCCAGCCACCGCCGGCCCCGTATTTCTTGCTTGGCAACAGGCTTAACAGATTCATAATACTTAAATGCCCAAAACCGTCGACTACCTTTAGGGGAGATACGGATATCAGATAATCGCTGGATAAAACCACATTCGGAATCCAGAATGTGGGCACCGCCAGCGGTTTGGTGAGCGGATTATCAACCTCCACCCAGACACAATCATTAACATCCAGCGTGATTATCCTGGCAAAATCGTACCCCAGTGATTGGTAAATCGGAGAAATCGGCCCGCCGTTGGGGGTACCGTCCAGTATCAGAATATCGGCATCGGTTACCTTCCTTATCCCCTTAATAATTGTAGCCATCATTTCGCGACTGGTAGTAACCGGATATGAAACCGGATAACCAGCCATCGGTTTTATCAGCACGCGGCGAGCCCTCGATAACACCGAGGGCGCCTTAAAAACAAAATCAGAATTATTGT
>JAAYAZ010000042.1 GCA_012719115.1 Dehalococcoidales bacterium | reverse complement strand
TTGGCTACTGGATATTTTACATAATATTTATCGGAATGCTGGGGTTTTCGGCTTTCTGGATGCCGCTTACCAATAAGATGGCGAATGAACCCAAGAAATCAACCTGGATATGGGTGCGCACGGTGCTTTTCCTGGTGGCGTTTTTCTCTGCCGCTCTCTATTGGGCGCTTTTAAGCATTCAAGAGGGGAACGCAAGCGTGATTTACTGGCTGGCGGTTGCCGGAAGCGGATACTTCACTTTCCATACGGCTGTTCTGGATATGCTGATCTGGCCGGTATTGTGGGGGAAGAAGGAATAGCAATCCCCTAAACCAAATCCAAAACTGTACCACAGACACAATTATCTGTGCTATACTTGAGCAATTACAGATTGTAATCACAGGAGTAATCCATTGTGCGGATAAAGCATACGCAATTACTGCTTTGTGTAATTGTTATAGCAATCGCTTTAGTATTAATAATCCAGTATGCCCCGGATAATGTATTTCGCATTATTCTGGGGTTGCCTTTTGTATTGTTATTCCCCGGTTATGCGCTTATCTCAGTATTATTCCCGGAAAAAGAAAGACTTGGCGGTGTCGAAAGATTAGCTTTGAGTCTCGGGCTCAGCCTGGCCATTATTCCTATTATGGGTTTAATAATGAACTATACATTCGGGGTCAATATAAACTCCGCTCTTTATTCGCTGGCGGGTTTTGTATTGCTTTTTTCCATAATAGGTATTATCCGTCAACGTGGTTTAACAGATGCCGAAAAACATTCATTTACCATTAGTTTTGAATGGTTTGGCAGGCAGAGTATATTGGAGAGGATACTCTCCGTTATTCTGGTACTGGTAGCCTGCGGAACAATCGGTGTGCTGGTTTATACGATGGCAGTGCCCAAAACCGGAAGCGAGTATAGCGAATTGTATATATTGAACTCGCAGGGAAATACTGATAATTATCCTTCCGACATACAAATCGGCGACACGGAAAGTGTGATAGTGGTCATCATAAATCACGAGAACCGGACCGCCGATTACAGAATCGAAATCCAAATAGATAACGACCCGAATGATGATATCGAACCGATAACACTGGATACAATCGATAATATTACTCTTGAAAATGAAGAGAAGTATGAAGCCCCCGCCTCATTCACCCCCCAAATCACCGGAGACGGGCAGAAAGTCTATTTTATACTGTTCAAAGACGGGGGAACAGAACCGTATCTGGAAGTGAATCTGACCATAAACGTAAATTAACATTTTATGGAATCATCTATTAATAGCGAGGATTATAGAGCCTATATATGAGTTTGAAAGACCGGCGCCTGTATAAGATTTTTAATGAGTTGCGGGCAACTGTAACGTCCAAAGACAGGATGAAGGAAGTTATCCGAGTGCCGCTTTATTCAAATGCGCTTTTTTTAATGGGAGCCAGCGTTTTCAGCTCGCTTATCGGTTTTGTCTTCTGGCTGGTGGCGGCGCGGTTTTACCCGGATGAAGCCGTCGGGCTGGCTTCGGCGCTGATTTCCGCTATGGGGCTGGCGGTCTCCTTTTCTAAATTGGGTCTCGAGCTGGGGCTGGTGCGCTTTCTTAAAAGACACAGCGAAGACCCTAAAGCGATTATAAATACCGTATTTACGGTCGGGCTGCTGGCATCTGTTGCCGCCGCTCTGATATTTATTGCCGGGCTTGATTTATGGTCACCGGCGCTGCTTTTTATACGTGAAACCCCGCTCTATCTGTTCGCTTTCGTTTTCTTTTGCGCCGTTTCGTCGCTTAATAACCTTTCAGACCACAGCTTCATCGCGTCACGCCGCAGCGGTTTTGTGGTGGCTTCAGGATTGATTTTTGGCATATTGAAGGTAATTTTAGCCATAGCTCTGGCAACTTTCTTAACATCTTTCAGTATATTTGCCTCCTGGGGAATCGGGATGACGGCGGCAGTAATTATCAGCATCTTCGTTTTGCTGCCAATAGCTCAGCGAGGATACCGGTTTGCTGTAACAATCAAGAAAAAAATCCTCGGCGATATGCTCGGCTATTCGTTTGCCAACTATATCTCTATGCTTTTATGGGGAACTCCGGCTCTGATATTCCCATTGATGGTAGTGAATTTGCTGGGGGCTGAAGCCAACGCCTATTTTTATATCGGCTGGGCGGTCAGCAATGTAATCGTGATGATTCCGCAATCGGTAACAACATCCCTTTTAGCAGAGGGTTCATATGATGAGACTAATCTTAAAACGCATATCCTTCGCAGCCTTAAAATTATATTCCTGCTGCTGGTGCCGGCAGTTGTGGCGGTGCTGCTTCTGGCGGACAAGCTGTTGTGGCTTTTCGGTACCCAGTATTCCGCAAGCGCAACGGAACTGGTTCGCATAATGACACTGGCGGTATTGCCGCTTGCCGTAAATATCCTCTATTTGAATATTAAGAGGGTCCAAAAAGATTTGAAGATGATTGTCGGCATGCCGGCTTTTATTGCCGTCATTTCGATTGTGCTGGCTCTTATACTGCTTCCGCAGATAGGTTTTAACGGTGTTGGCATCGCTTGGCTGGCGGCGCACGCTTGCTGTGCTGTTGTGATAGTAGTAAACTGGCTCTGGCGATGGAGAAAGCGAAATAATAAGCTGTAAAAATAATATTTATCGATGATGCAGATATCAGATATAACTACTTTACTATAAGATTTTCAATTGATTTGCGATAATTTAAGGCTATTTTCCCAAAGACTGTCAAACTTATTTTTAGTATCCTGTAAAACCTCATCGTAATTTGGATTTCTTAAATCAACAGTTTAATCTGTTTGCCCTGAGTTTATCGAGCGTGCAAACGGGCGCAATTTATCCGGTTATCAAACTCTCAATATTTGTCGCTGCAATGGTTTGACAGGCTCCTCCCCCCGTTACACCGGGAAAAGACAACGAACGGCTTTAGTAATAATATCCCTCATCCGTCGTTACGATTATAGCGGTATGATACCTTCCTCACGGGAAGGCTTTTATCCTCTCACTCCGAATGTTTCATTCTTCCATCGTTTATAATTAGCCTAGCTAATGTACGAATTCAGCATGACATAATATTGTCGTTGTGAGGAATCCTGTTTATCGGGATGACGCGGAAATCTCTTTGATTCAACTTAATAAATACGATAGCCATGTTATATTCAACGGTAGAGATTGCTTTGATTTCCCTTCGGGAATGGACTCGCAATGGCAATTTAAACCCTATCACCCCTTGGTTGTTTCTCTTTTCGGGGGGAACTTGACAGAAGAAATTTTAAGTCTTAAATCGCATTGCAGGCACCTATTCGATTCTTTAACCGCTGCGTCGTCGCTGAATTTGTTTTCCACGACCTCGAAGCTGGATATTCTTTCATCCAGATCGATAAAAGGCGGTTCTTCGCGAGGTTGGAAAGCAAAACCCTTTTCACAGCCGATACAATCGCAAGGCTCGCCGGTTGGGGCTAACTGTTCATCAATAATTCCTTTGCCGCCCAGGTATTTATCTATAGCTGTAGCACCGGCTCTGCCGGAAGCAATGGCTTCTATTATCGTCGCCGGACCGGAAACGGCATCCCCACCCGCAAATACCCCACCCTTAACGGTAGCTTTATCTTTACCGACAGGAAGTCTGTTGCCTTTAGCGCATTCGACGTTGAAAGTATCAGGCACATCGGCAGTTTGTCCGATTGCTGAAATAATTGTATCGTAGCTTTCGGTAAAATTACTACCCTCGATGGGGACC